>DATJWJ010000136.1:0-25638 GCA_035501355.1 Bryobacteraceae bacterium
CGATGGACTTAGGAGCGATATTCTCGTTTCAGGACAACGATGGCGGCAGGAGCCGCTCTATGATCAAACCTGGAATCGCATTACTCTCCTGCTGCGCCCTTCTCTCCAGCTGTCGTGATGCGCCGCGCTCGATCTCGGCTCAAACCCTGCACTCTCCGGTAGTGGGCATTGGGCTCGTGCCCCAGGTGACTCCACTCGCTGCTGGAAAGACATTGCTCAGTTGGCAGACTCCATTGAATGGCGGCGGCTATGCCTTTGAAATGGCCGTTCATCAGGGAGATGCTTGGTCTGAGGTCCGCACCATCGCCACAGGACCCAATTTGAGTATGTTTAGTGCGGATCTGCCGGGTGTTGCCGAATTGCCAGGAGGAGCCCTGTTGGCCTACTGGGAGCTGAAGGATTCACGCGACGGAGATCCTTACGCAACGGCGATCCAGACCTCGATTTCGAGGGATGAGGGAAGAACATGGAGCCCCGCGGTTCAACCATACGGAGATGCTCTGGCAGGTCAACACAGTTTTCTCTCGTGGTTTCCGGACAACGACGGCCTCGGCTTGTTGTGGCTCGATGCGGATGAGCGGTCGAGAGTCCGGCACGCATCGATGAGGAGTGGAGCGCAAGCGAACGAAGACACCATGGGTTCTGTCGGTCTCCGGTATGCAGCCCTGGGTCCCGAAGGCCGAGTTATGCGAGACTTCTTCATCGATCCGATAACATGCGAGTGCTGTCCCACTAGCGCTTCGGTTACCTCGCATGGTCCGGTGGTGGTTTACCGCGGTCGCCAGGAGTCCCCTGGAACAAAGCCCTCCGACGTGCGCGACGATCGGCCCACCGTGCGTGACATTTACATTACGCGCCGTGAAGCGGGCCGGTGGACAAAGCCACACCTGGTTCACGCGGACAATTGGGTCATCAATGCTTGTCCTGATAACGGGCCTGCTGTCGATGCCAGCGGAAACGCAGTAGCGGTCGCCTGGTGGACCGGATCGGATGACACTCCCAAGGTGCAGGTGGCGTTCTCTTCCGACGCAGGCGACACATTCGGCCGGGCATTCCGCGTTGATTCAGCAAAGGGTGAGGGGCAGGTGACGTTGGCTCTTCTACCGGGAGGTGATGCCGCCGTGGTCGGTTGGCTCGAAAACGGCCAGACATGGGCAAGGTGGGTGTCATCGAAGGGAGTCGCGGGACGCCCCATCGCGCTTGGCAAGTCGCCCCGGCATTCTCGCCTGCCGAGATGGGTTGTGCAAGATCGCAGCGTTATCGCGGCTTGGACCTCAAAAGCAAACGAGCTTCCTCACATTCAGGTTTCGCGACTCAAGTTATGACGCGACCTAGGTAGGGTCTGTAATCCGGGGGCAGTGGATTGAGACTCGCGACGTCGCCGAATCCCGCGACCTGTCGAAACCGATTGGATGAAAGTCGCCCTGTAGATTTAGCAATTGGCCCAGTTGAACCTTGTGGAACTTTGAGGAACTTATTCCCGCACGGCCAGCTCGCGCCCCAGCCACTCCAAATATGCTTCCGAGCCGTCCACGATGGGAACCGCGATGACCTCGGCCACCTCGTAGGAATGCAGTTTCTCAATCTCGGCGCGCAGCTCCTCGAACAGCGCGCGGCTGGATTTGATCACCAGCAGCGTCTCCTGGGCATCCTCCACCGCGCCCTTCCAGCGATAAATGCTGCGCACCGCCGGCAACAGGTTGACACATGCCGCCAAGCGTTTGGAGATCAGCGCGCGAGCGATCCGCTCGCCTTCTTCCGCCGATCCGCAGGTGTTGAACACAACAATTTTGTCGGTCATGGCAATTTTTTTCGTTCGTCCTCTGGACGCGAAGCCAAAACAGGATTATAAACAAATGTAGGACTCATATCTTCCTTTCATGAGAAAAGCTCTCAGCCGGCTGGTCTTCCTGATCGTGTTCGTTGTGGTGGCGACGTATGGTTACTTCACGCTGCGAAGTCCCCAGGGCATCCCCGCGCTGCGCGAGAAGTGGACCGAAATCCGCAAGATGGAGGAAGACAACGCAGCGCTCCAGAGCGAAAACGATTATCGCCGCAAGCGTATCGAGAAGCTCCAAAACAATCCGGCCGAGCAGGAACTCGAAATTCGCAAGAAACTGAAGCTGCTGCGGCCCGGCGAGACATCTTTCATTCTTCCGGATCAGCCGAAGCCCGCGCAACCCGCACCGCCGCGTGGTGATTCAAAGGCCCCATCCCCGCCCCCAGACCAGGATTAGCACGGATCGCCTCGCCGACATACTGCTTGGCTGCGCGGATGGCCTCCACCAATTCATGACCGCTCGCTAGCAGTGCGGTAATCGCCGCTGAAAACGTGCAGCCGGTTCCATGCGTGTGGCGCGATTCGATGCGCTGGCCGGGAAACTCAACGAATCCGCCCTCGTGAAGCAGAACGTCGATCGCGCTCCCGCTCATATGCCCTCCCTTCACCAAAACCGCGCGTAGGCCCAACTTTCGTAACGCTTCCGCGGCGGCCTTCATACCGGCGACATCGCGGACTTCCCTGCCAGTCAGCAGCTCGGCTTCCTCGATATTCGGAGTCAGGAGAAACGCGTGTGGCAGGAGCCGCGTTTTCAGCGCCGCGATCGCGTCCCCAGAAAGCAGCGCGCCGCCGTGTTTGCTCGCGATCACCGGGTCCACAATGAGCGGAAACTGGAACCCGGGCGCGAGGTCCGCGAGCGCCTCGATAATCTCCCGGTTCCCCAGCGCACCTGTTTTCGCGGCATGAGGCGGAATATCTGAGACTACAGCCCGAATCTGCTCGGCCACGAGATCGGCTTTCAGGCACTCCACGCGCCCGAAGGCCACCGTGTTCTGCACGGTGACTAGCGTGATTACAGCCTCGCCATAAACTCCGAACTGATGAAACGTCTTTAGATCGGCCTGAATTCCTGCGCCGCCGCTCGGGTCCGAACCGGCGATAGTCAACGCAACGGGTTTCGCGGCGTGCATTTATCGCTTCCAAAACTCCGGGTCCGCGGCAATCCACTCTTTGGCCGGCATGCTCCAGTACGGCCGCACCGCGAATATCTGGGAGCCCTCCCTGGCCTTTGACTCGGCTTCGTCTGCCGTGCGCGCCGCCTGGATGACAAACCGCGTTCCGTCCGCGGTCTCGAAAACCGTCCCATGCGTCGCCGGCACCCCGCGCGTGACTGTGATCACCAGAAATCGGCCCTGACCCACATCCCAGCGCGGGCCACGGCTCAAATCCTTGCGATACGCCGCGACCACTTCGACCGAGTCCCCAATCAAACCTTTCTTGCGCGCCGTAATCCGATTCAACGCATCCGTAAGAGGCCGGTTGTTGGCATACTGCTGGGCGACGCGTTTCAGTGCGGTGTCCGATTCAAACCCGTTTATCCACCACGCCTCCTTAGGCCCGGTCAGCGATTCAATCCCGATGTATGGATTTGGACACTTCATTTCCGCGCAGACCCGGGCAGCGTCTTCCTCGATCGCGCGATATTTTTCCTCACTGGCGGGCGCCGGGAATTCACGAGAAATGTTCAAGACCTGCGACGGTTGCGCCTGCGCGCCAGCCGGTGACATGAGGAACGCGAATGCGATCCAAACCCGCACTTCAGAAAGTCGCCAGCGCATTGAACGGCGTCGCCGTACCGCCCGGTATCCGCGTGAATTGTACGGTGGTCAAGAACTCCCAGCGCTTCCGGCGGGCTGCTTCTTTGGCCA
The DNA here is from genome assembly GCA_035501355.1 of Bryobacteraceae bacterium. Lineage (GTDB taxonomy): Bacteria > Acidobacteriota > Terriglobia > Bryobacterales > Bryobacteraceae > Palsa-89. The sequence goes on from DATJWJ010000136.1 coordinate 3,709, forward strand.
CGTCCTCGAGATATGCATTATCGACCAGCGGCACGCCCATCACCGCAATGGTCAGCGTATGCACCGGCCGTCCGGCTGCCTCACCCTGCCCCTGCACTCCGGATGGTTGCACATCATTCACGCCGTCGCCGCCGAGCAGCGAAATGTCGCGCTGTTTGAACCACGGCATGGTGGACGCGTCCAATCCGGCCGCATCGCGTCCCACGTTCCATGGTCCCAGCTTGGCGCGCCTCGCCCAACGTCCGGTCCGTACCAGCACCGCATCGCCGCTCCCGATCTTGAGGTGCGCGAATTTTTCCCACGCTTCCAGATCTTCGGGATAAATATGCGTGCCCGGCTCCAGATACTCGACGCCTTTGAGCAGTGGAATATCCACTAGAATGCCGCGCGTGAAGACCCCCGGCCCCATGCGGTCCATGCCATCCGCCTTGCAGCCATTCTCGTCTAACTCCTGAGGATGGCCGTTGAACACGACATATTGGCCGTCTTTTTCCAGACGGTAGTGACACAGCGCGTCCAGATGCGAATTGGTGCCGTCGTGAATGCCGAAGCTGATCATGTCCAGGGCAAACCGCGGAACGTGCGTCTTGGGATCGACGCCGAACATCTCGTGCTTGGTGGGACCGAAATTGAAGTTATCCGCTGCCTTCTCCAGGCTTGCGAAGTGTGCGAGCGAAACCGTGACACCGTCTTTGACCAGCCGGGCCGCCTGCACTTCCTTCTGCGGCGTGATCAAGTTCAGCGCGCCGCGCTCGTCGTCCTTGCCCCAACGGCCCCAATTGGAAAGCTCCGTCTCCCAGCGCAGCACTTGTTCGATGGTGATTACCTGGTGTCCCGAGGCGCCCCCCGCAGTGGCTTTGGATTGGGCCGCCGCGCGGGTGAATTTCGATCCCCCGCCCAGCGCCAACAGCGCTGTTCCCAATGCCAGGGCGCAGAAGAAACGCTTCATTCGAATTACCTCCCGCGGGTTTATTATACGCAACGCGGGCATCCGTCGACCCCTGCCTGCACGACTTTGCATTTCCGCACTTTTCATGGCATCATAAAAGAGTTGTTGGTCAGTCAAGCCGATTAAGGCATCGTCTCGCACAGTCCGGTCCAAGTCCGTCCATGTCCGATCCTGCCCGATTCGCCCATCTGCAACTTCAAGAAAGAAGAGTAAATGAAAAACATTTTTGTTGGTAATCTCAGCTTCGGCACGACCGAAGATTCACTGCGTTCTGCTTTCGAGCCGTACGGCAGCGTTGATAACGTGAACATTATTAGGGATCGTGACACCGGCCAGCCGCGTGGCTTCGCGTTCGTCGAGATGTCGAACGATGCCGAAGCAAACAGCGCCATCAATGCCCTGAACGGGAAAGATCTGGATGGCCGCTCGCTCAACGTGAACGAAGCTCGCCCCAAAGCCGAGCGCGGATCCGGAGGCGGGTTCGGACAGCGCGGCCATGGCGGTGGCCAGCGCCGCGGCAATCGCTGGTAAGACTCCTAACTGAATCTGACTTGGGGGCGGCGTCAACCGCCTCCATGAGTTCGCCAGCCGGCGCTTCGGCCACCGATCCTTGATCGCGCCCCGTCAAAATTAGGGATTGAGTGTACTGTCCCCGGATTTTCTGGGAGCGCAGACCCCGTCCAAGAATCGATCCGGCAGCCCGGCATCCTGCGGATCCACCTCGTAATAGGACGCGGATTCGCCGAAAGTCCCCACGTATCTCCACACCTTGCCGTCGCTATTCTTGCCGCGAGCGTCGATCACGTCCGAGTCGCCGTTGATGTAGTCCTTCTCCGAGTACTCCACCGATTCCCACACGTCCCCGGTAAATGGAATGCCCAGACTCCAGGTTGGGCCGGTGCCGAACAGCACCTCGCGCGGACCATCCGCCGTGGGAACCATGAATTCGCGCATGACGCTGTCGCCCATTCTGCCTTGGTCGCTGACCTTGATGCTGGAAACCGGCGGGAAACAGAAGCTGCTCTCAGCGTTCCTAAGCCCAATGCAGGCGCTTCTGCAGACTGGAAGCTGCCTGGCGCGCTCCAGCACGATGCGCAGCGGAGCCGAGTTGGCGATCCGAATCAACTGCCCGTCGAAACCATGCTTGCGAATCACGATGGCGGACGCGTGCGTGTCCACATGGAAGCGGCCCATTTCGTCGGTAAAGAGCTGCTCCTGTTCCTTTACGTCAGAATGATCGATGTGCGCGCCGGCGATGGGCTGGCCGGATTCGTCCACGACGCGCCCGGAAACGCTGTGCGGGTCGGGCAGCAGAATCTGGCGCTCGTACCAAGTCAGCCGTTGTCCCGCCAACAGTAGCGAGAAGCCGGCCAGGGTCAGCGCCAGCCTTGCGGCGCCGCTACGGATTTGCACGCTCACTCGCTCATTATATAGTGCGTGAGACTGGCAGGTTATGCCTTGGGGTGCGCTTTGTCATACACGGCCATCAGGTCGGCCAGCGAGACCTGCGTGTATTTCTGAGTCGTGGAGAGCTGGGCATGGCCAAGCAGTTCCTGGATCGCGCGTAGATCGGCGCCGTCCGATAGCAGGTGCGTGGCGTAGGCATGTCGCAGGCTGTGCGGATGAATGGAGGAGTCGCCCGTGATCATGCGGGCGTAGAATTTCACAATGCCCCGCGCGCCGCGATCCGTCAGACGGCGGCCGCGATGGTTCAGCAACAGGGCGCGTTCGCCGTGCGCAGCCGGTTCGCGCGCTGCCAGATAGCGCTCCATCGCTCGCGCGGCTTTGCCGGTGACGGGAACCTGGCGCTCCTTGCGTCCCTTGCCTCGGACGCGCACCCAGCGCTCGCTGAAGTCGAAATCGTCCAAATTCAATCCAACCAGTTCACTGATGCGGAGCCCGCAGCCGTATAGCAGCTCGAAGATCGCAAGGTCACGCGTAGGATACGGACGATCGAGTTTTTCGGCTGTCGCTGGAATGCCGTCGACCATAGTGTTGGTTTGCTCGGCGGTCATCACGGCGGGCAGCGACTTGGGAGTTTTGGGACGGCGCACCAGGCGCGCGACGTTGGCGCTGACCACCCCCTCGCGCAAGAGAAACTTGAAGAGCGAACGCACCGCGGCCAGCTTGCGGCCCATGCTTACGGCTGTCAGCCGCTGCTGGTACAGGTGGCCGAGCCATTCGCGGATCGCGAGCGCGTCGATCTCCTCCACCTGCGGGTGCGCTTCAGTGTCGATGGTGAAATAGGTCAGGAACTGTTGCAAATCCGAGCCGTAGTTTCGCAGCGTGTGCGCCGAGGCGTTCTGGCGGCGCAGTTCATCGAGGAAGCGCTGGATGTGCGTGTCGAGATCAGACATACACCGACCGGTATTCGTCCAGCTTTTCGAGCGCCCGGCGGCAGACCTCGGCGTGCCGGGCGCGCTTATCGTGGCGCAGGCGGGCGCGCGTGGCTTCATCCAACGCAGGCAGCAGATCGAAAGTGATGTTCGCGGGTTGATAGTGGAGCGGATCGGCGCCGGAGACATAAACGCATAGCGAACCGACCGCGGTTTCGCGCGGGAATGGACGAGTAGTTTCGCCCAGCGCCAGCTCCGCCGCGTGGCGTCCTGCAATCAGGCCAGTGGCGATGGACTCGACGTAGCCTTCGACGCCCGAGATCTGGCCCGCGAAAAAAACGCGCGGCTCGGCGCGCAGTTGCAATGTAGGTGCGAGCAGCGCAGGCGCATTGATATAGGTGTTGCGATGAATCTGGCCGTAGCGCAGGAACTCAGCGTTGTCTAGGCCCGGAATCAGCCGGAAAACGCGCGCCTGCTCGCCGAAGCGCATGTGATTCTGAAAGCCGACCAGGTTGTAGCTGGCCGCGCGCTGGTTTTCCTGGCGAAGCTGCGCCACGGCGTAAGGCCGGCGGCCAGTGCGCGGGTCGGTGAGACCGACCGGTTTCATGGGCCCGAAGCGCAGCGTATCGCGGCCGCGGCGAGCCAGCTCCTCGATCGGCAGGCAGGCTTCGAAGAATGGGGTTTGGTCTTCGGGGATGTGCGCCGGTGCGGAGTCGGCGGCGAGCACGGCAGCGACGAAACGCTCGTATTGTTCGCGATCGAACGGGCAGTTCAAGTAATCGTCGCCGCCGTCGAGCGATTTGCCGTAGCGTGACGCGCGAAAGGCGACCCTTAGATCGACGGACTCAGCCTCGACGATGGGACTGATGGAGTCGTAGAAGAAAAGGCGGTTCGAGCCGGTGACACGCGCGATCTCGTCCGCCAGCGCGCCGCTAGTGAGTGGGCCGGTGGCGACAATCGTGATGTGGTCAGCGGGAATCGAGACAGCTTCCTCGCGGCGCAATTCGATGCGGGGATTGTTTTCGATGGCCGCGGTCACCTCCCGGCCGAAGAGTTCCCGATCGACGGTCAGGGCGTGTCCGCCGGGGACGCGCGTTTTCTGCGCACAGGCCAGAAGCAGCGAATCGAGCCTGCGCAATTCTTCCTTGAGGAGCCAGGGGGCCGAGTTTTCAGATTCACTCTTGAGCGAGTTGCTGCAGACCAGTTCGCCGAGCTGCGCGGTTTTGTGCGCCGCGGTCGATCGCATCGGGCGCATCTCAATCAGAGTGCAGTCGAGACCAGCGCGTGCAATCTGCCAAGCCGCTTCACAGCCCGCCAAGCCGCCGCCGAGGATCCTGATGCGAGGCATTCATCACCAGCATACAGGGAGGACAGTCCAGAGAGGTTACTTCCGTCAGGTTCACTACTTCTCGGGCTTGACGTCTTCGATGGTCACGCCTTGCGGTTTTTCGAACAGCTTTATGTCGAACGGAACCTGTTCGAAGGCCCCATACCAGTAGGTCTCGCGATTTTTTGGTTCAGCTCGGTCCCGAGCAATGGCAACCGGCCGCTCTGGGGTACCAGTTGTGATGAGGAACAAGGTACAGTCTTCGACCTCGAGGCTGTAAGCCTTGGTTGGCTTTCCCTGAAGAACGGGGCCCTCACTTTCAGTCGCACCGTTGCGCTTGAAGTACGCCAACTCACGCCCAAACTCAAGCTGCATGAGCTTGGTTTTTGTGTCTTCGACCGATCTGACCTGGTCGACAAAGACTGGCATGCGGCAGTTGAATGTTGGCCCCTCGTCTACGAAGTGCTTAGCCGACTTATTAAGGCGGTTCACCATCCAGGTGTCCGGTTCATTCATGATCACCAGCCCGTGGATCCCATTCTCAAGGTCGGGAAATTCCTCGATGCGACAATAGCCGGTACCAGCTCGATACATCGTCTTAGGTTGAGATGCGAAGCTGGTTTCCGGAAACTCGGAACTTTGCAGGCGAACCACAAGCTTCGTCATCGTTTCGACCTGTGATTGGGCCATGACCAGCCCGATGACAAACGGAGCAACGGCCCATCTAGTTACTTTCAGACAAGCCTCCGCTGCTTGTGTTCAACCATGAACAGCCCCAAGCTTACCACTAACGTACCCGCTGCTCGATCGCAGCAAACGCGAACTTACCCACCGCCGGATCCACCAACCGGTCGTAATCGGCGTAGCTTATGTGGATCACATCCAGATGCGTGCCTGCGTTGAATGCGATGAACTCCTGCTCGGCGATGCTCGTGTCTACGATCACCGGCAGATGGAACAAGTTGCCCAGCGGCGGCATCGCACCTAACTCGCATTCCGGGAAGAGCTGGCCGAGTTCCTGCTCGGTCGCCAGCCGAATGGCAGGATCGTTCACGAACGCCCCCAGTTGCTGCATGTCAATGAGGCAATCGGCCGGAAGTACTGCCAGGCCGTAGCCCTGCGCGCAGACATAAACCACCGTCTTGGCCAACTTGTGCGGCTGAATGTGCTCGGCGAAGGCAACTTCGGCGGCCGTGAAGGCCAGCGGATGCTTGGTGTGGGCGTACCAGACGCGGGACCTGTCTAGAAAATCAAGACAACGTTCTAGATTCGTCATAGGACACCTCTTATCGTGTGTGTGGTGCACGGATCGTGCCACAGCGCGAGAAAGCGGGAACGCTGGGACTTGGGATGCCGTTGGCGCCGCCGATGCGTCGGATCCCTCACCCGGCGCTGGCTGATTGTGCACAACCTGAGCCGCGCCAGACAAAGATACCCGGATGTTTGGGGCTTCTATGAGGCTCGGTTTTTGTCGGGCTCGGGAACGGAACGGGTTAGATTTCAGGCGTGGACCGGCGCCCCGCTGAGCGCCATGAGTTCCCCGGCGATGCGCTGTAGCGGCAGGACCTGATCCACGGCGCCCAAACGGATGGCCTCCCTCGGCATCCCGAACACGATGCAACTGGCTTCGTCTTGCGCAATGGTTCGCGCGCCCGCGCGTTTCATCTTGAGCATCCCCTGCGCGCCGTCGGCGCCCATGCCAGTCAACAGGGCTCCCACGGCATTTCCTCCCGCCACCGAGGCCACCGAATCGAACAAGACGTCCACCGACGGCCGTTGATAGCAAACCCGCTCGCCGTCGCGCACCGCCACCGAGTATTCGCCGCCGCGCTTTTGAAGCGTCATGTGAAAATTGCCCGGCGCAATTAGAGCTTGCCCCGCCAGCACGCGGTCACCATCCACCGCCTCCCGCACATGAATCCGGCACAGATCGTTCAGCCGGCTGGCAAAGGCCGTAGAAAAAACGGGCGGGATATGCTGAACCACCACGATTCCGGGACTGTTCTCCGGCATTCGCATCAGCACCTCGCGAATCGCCTCCGTGCCCCCGGTGGAAGCGCCGATGGCGATGATGCCGGAGCTACCGCCGCGGCAGGCTGCCTTTACGACAGGCCTAACAGGCGCGGCTATTTCCGTAGCCGTTGGCCGCACAATCCGCGCCTGCGCCGCAGCGCGAATCTTGCGCGGAAGATCCTGCTTCATCTCACCCACCGAATACGGCCCGCCGGGTTTGGCCAGCACCTCCACGGCGCCGCATTGCAGGGCCTCAATAGCCGCGCGGCTCGAAGCTTGCGCCAGCGAACTGATCACGATCACCGGCATGGGATGGAAGCGCATCAGCTTTTTTAAGAAAGTGAGGCCATCCATGCGAGGCATCTCAATATCCAGCGTGAGCACGTCGGGATGCAAGCTTAAGATCTTGTCGCGCGCCACGAATGGATCGGGCGCGGTGCCCACCACCTCCAGGTCCGGCTCACCGCTGAGAGCCTCAGCCAGCAGCTTGCGCACAATCGCCGAATCGTCCACAATCAGTACTCTGATTTTGCGTTCTTGCATGAGACCTTCCTGGCGTGTTGAGGTTTTCTCAGGCCAGTTCCTTTACACCCGATAAGCGGATTGAAATCGCGAGCATACCCTCGTCCAGCGCCAGACAACAATGCCAGACGTCCCCATCCGGGCACTCCCACGCGGTCAACTTGGGGGCATCCAACAACAGCCTGGATTCCGGCCATAGGGAACTGAGCACCGCTCCACACAGAATATTCGCCAGCTCTAGAATCACCTGCCCGCACTGCTCTTCGCCAGTCTCTTCAGGCTCTAATCCCAGAAACGCCGAAGCAATCGAGGGGATTCCAGCCGGCGTCAACGCCAGCCACATTTCGCCGAAATGCGACCCGTCAAAGTCCACCCGAACCGCGACCGCGTCCGAAAACCAGCCATGCTCACACTCGACCGCGGCCGCTTCGGTGAAGAACATCGTCTCCAGGACTTCGGCCGCAACGCGACTCAGCGTCGCGGTGAAGTCGGCATCCTGGCTGGCCGCTTCCTGACCGGCGTCTGTCACAGGTTCAAGCTCGTGAGGCATCGCGCGCTCCTAGTATTCGTTCCAATTCCTCCCGCAAACTCTCCGGAGAGAAAGGCTTGGTCATGTAACCCTCGGCGCCCAGCGAGAGCATGCGCAGTATGCGGTTCTTGGTGGCATCGGTGGAGATGACCAGTGCCGGCACCGAGCGCAGCGTTCCCTCTTCTACCAGGCGCTTCAGGAATTCTTCCCCGTTCATTTTCGGCATGTTGATGTCGGTAAGGATAACGTCCACGGCGTGCTCCTTCAGCTCCGACAGCGCCTCTTCGCCGTTCGATGCTTCCCAGCATTCACCCAGCTCGAACCCCGACAGGCGCATCACGCGCCGGATGAAGCTGCGCATCACCGGCGAATCATCCACGATCAGCACGGAGTACGCCATTTCAAACCTTCCCTTCCATTGTTTTCTGTGGCGCTTTCTCTGACGCACCGCGGCCCGCCAGCTCACAATCGGTTCCGGCGCCTTCCCGGACCCACATCCGCCCGGTGGCCATCTCCAGCCGTGTGGTTCGTGACACACCGCCACCCACTGCTTCTGACGCAATCAGAACTCCCGCTTTCCACAAGATCTTGCGCGCCGCCAGGTAATTCCGTTTGCCAATCTGGAAGGTCCCCTGGCTGTCCATAACCTGGGCACCCCCGGCCAAGCGCACCACGATGCGGCCCGGCTGCGCCCCACGGGCCCGTACGGCCTCCAGCAGCCGCGGTATCCCGGTATCGGCGAACATGAACGGATTCTGCTGCGCCTTGTTTCGATCAATGCTCGAATCGGGCAACATGTAGTGCAGCATCCCTCCCACCTTGGCCACCGGATCGTATAGGATCACGGCGATGCACGACCCCAACGCATAGGTGATCAGCAAGTCCTCGGAATCCCCACTGATCTTGCAGTCCGAAATCCCTACCACCACCGACCTCATCGGAACATCCTCAATCCCCCGCCCGGTTTTTCCTTGCGATAGATGGCCGGACACACGTATCCCAGGTCATGCCGCACGCCGGTGAGCGACTCGGAGTGGCCCACAAAAATGTACCCACCTGGTTCCAGGCACCCGCTCAGCCGCTGGACGATGTCCTGTTGCGTGGGCTTGTCGAAATACATCATGACGTTGCGGCAGAAGATCACCTGAAATAGCCGGCTCTCGCGGAACGGCTCGATGAGATTGATGCGCTTGAACTCCACTACCCCGGCCAGCTCCGGCTTGACCTTGAAAAATCCCTCGGATGCCCCCACGCCCTTGAGCAGGTAGGAACGCCGCCAGGCATCCGGCAACTCGCGAAAACGTTCCGCCGGATAAACACCGCGCCGCGCGGCTTCCAGCACTCGGGTCGAAATGTCGGTGGCCAAAATACGCAGGGTGCGCGCGCGCGATCCGCCGCGCGTCCAGGCGTCGGAAACACACATGGCGATGGAATAGGGTTCCTCGCCGCTGGAGCAGGCCGCGCTCCAGATACTGACCTCGCTCCGATCGCCGAACTCCTCCACCACAGCGCGCGACAGAAATTCGAAATGGGCGCGCTCGCGCAAAAAGCTGGTGTGATTGGTGGTCAGCGCGTCGATCAGTTCCACCAGAGCTTCGCCGGTGCGGTCGGAAAGCACGTGCTGGTAATAGTCGGAGAAGGACCCAAACCCGCGCTGGCGAAGTTTTTTGCCCAGGCGCGACGCCACCAGCGCCTCTTTGCCGGGTTTCAGATCCAGCCCGAAGCGCTCATGTGCCAGCTGGCTGATCTGGCGAAACTCGCGCTCCTTGAGCACGATTTCGACGTCTTGGCCGATCTCAGGCATCCACCAGCACCCCGCCTGAGCCGGCTTCGTGGCTGGTCCCAAACAGACCTTCCAGGTCCAGAATCAATCCTACCCGGCCGTCGCCCAAAATCGCTCCACCCGCGACCCCGGGAATATTGCGCATCGCCTCCCCCAGGCTCTTGATCACGACTTCCTGCTTTCCGATCAACTCGTCTACCATCATGCAGAATTGTTTGCCGCCATTCTCCGATACGATCAGCAGGCTGTCCCAGGGATTTTGAAAGCGCGGTTCAATCCCAAAACGCCGGTGCAGCCGGATGAGAGGCAGCAGCGTGCCGCGAACCATGGCCATCTCCTCCCGGCCCCGTATGGTGGAAATCGCGTCCTCGGTGGGTTTGAGCATCTCGCGCACGGCGAAGAGCGGAACGATGTAGCGCTGGTTGCCTACCCCCACCACCAGGCCGTCGATGATGGCCAGCGTCAGCGGCAGCTTCATCAGAAAGCTGGTGCCCTCTCCCGGCCGGGAGTGAACATCCACCCGGCCCCGCAGCTTTTGCAGATGCTTGCGCACCACATCCATCCCCACGCCCCGGCCCGAAACATCGGTGATCTTGTCGGCGGTGGAAAATCCGGGCAGAAAAATCAAGTTGAAAATCTCGGCTTCGGAAAGCTGCGCGTTGGGCTCGATAAGACCCTTTTCCCGCGCTTTCCGCAGAATTTTTTTGTGGTCCAAGCCGCGCCCGTCATCGGAGATCTGGATGAGAATGTGACCGGCCTGGTGTGCGGCTTTGAGCAGGACCTTGGCGTTGGCCGGTTTGCCCGCTTTCACCCGTTCTTCGGGCGTCTCGATGCCGTGGTCCACCGCATTGCGAACCATGTGCATCAGCGGATCCGCGAGTTCCTCGACGATATTGCGGTCCAGTTCGGTGTCTTCGCCGCTCAATTCCAGGTCCACTTGCTTGGAGCCTTTACGCGACAGGTCCCGTACCAGCCGCGCCGTTTTCTGGAACAGCTGGCCGATGGGAATCATGCGCATGGACATGGCGGTGCGCTGCACTTCGTCGGTAATCCGAGCCAATTGCGAAAGATTCCGCGCCAAGCGCGGCTTCAGCCCGGTGGACAAATCCGGATCGTGCCGCACCATGGATTGGGCGATCACCATTTCGCCCACCATATCCACCAGGTAATCCAGCTTGCCGGTATCGACTTTGATGGATCGGGCCACCACGGCCGGCGCCTCGGATATTTTCGGCGCTTCGGCCGGCTCGAGCGAAGCCACCTCTCGCGCCAGATCCAACAGTTCGCTTACCATCGGTTCTTCGGCTGCCGCCGGCGGAACCGGAAGGTCCAGCGCGGCGGGAACTACAGGAGCTGCGACCACGGGTTGCTCGCCTTCGACGCCGGCCCGTTGGGGCGACGGATCTTCAGTACGCGGCTTGGCCACCGCCCGGATGCTCTCGATCAAGGCTTGGTCAGGGTTTATTTCCGGAGCCCGCCCGGTTTGCAGCATGCTCTCCAGCGCGCCCATCCAGCGGCCCAGATAGTCCTTGCTCGCCAGGATCGCATCGATCACCTCCGGCGTGATGGCTAGTTGCGCATTACGAGCCAGATCCAGAATGGTTTCGACTTCGTGCGAAACATCCCGCACGGCATCCAGATCAAGGAATCCGGCCATGCCCTTGATGGTGTGAAACCCCCGAAAGACCGCGTGGATGGCTTCTTTATTGACGGGGTCCTGATCCAGCGTCAGCAACTGCAGCTCGATGGTGGTCAGATGTTCCCTGGCTTCCAGAATGAAGTCATTCAGCAGTTCCGGGTCGCTAGCCAGCGGGTTGCTGGATGGCGCTGCGGGTGTCTCTACACCACCGGCGGTTTTTTGTTCTTGGTCTTCTGGCATAACGCCACTACCTGCTTAAAAAGCTCCCACTCCGGACACGTCCTGCGAAGACAACACGCGATCGATATCCAACAGGATTTTCACCTTTCCCTTGATCTTGGCCATGCCCAGCAGATAGGTGGTCGCGACGCCGTCTCCAAAATCGGGCGTATCTTCGATCTCATTAGCCTGCAGCGTGAGAACCTCCGAAACCGCGTCCACGATCACACCGATCAGCAGTTTTTCCGCGGCTCCCTGAATCTGCACCACGATGATGCAGGTGCGCTGCGTGTACTCCAACTCTGGAAGCCCGAACTTCAGCCGCAGATCCACCACCGGAATCACCTTTCCCCGCAGATTGATCACGCCTTTCACGTAGCCGGCGGTCTGCGGCACGGCCGTGATTTCCTGCACGCCCATGATTTCCCGCACGCGTAGGACTTGAATGGCGAACTCTTCGTTGCCGAGCTGGAAGGTAAGATACTTGCCCGCTCTATGTTCGACCTTTTGAGATACGGCGTTGGCCGGTCCCGCCAAGATTGTTTCCATCGTTGTCTCCATGTTTTTCTAAAATCCTCAGTTTCTGTCTACAGGCTCAGCACACGCGGAATCGGAAATCCAGGCCGCCCGCTGCGCTCCTCAGCGTCCGGATTCGGCGCGATGCATAGCTGGATGCACATCCGCCCCTGATCCACAGTGAACGGCACCACCGTCCATTCCTGATTACGGGCTCCGCGGGTTTGGAAATTGCGCCCATAGATCACGGTGGGCGTGCTTAGCCACATCGCGCCCAGGCGATTCTCAAGATGGGTTTTTACATTGCCCACCACCATGTTGGTTACTTCCGCCACCGTGTCCAGCACATCTTCGTTTACGGCGGAATATTCTTCTTGCAGAAAATGCGACGCCATTTTGCAGGCGAATTCCGCCGAACACGACAGGCTCCCCGAGCCCACCCAGGCGCCAGCCAGGCCGATGATGGAAACCACTCCGGAGGCCGGGGCGGCTTCCCCTTTTTCGACGAAGACGTCGCCGGGCGTAGGATCCAGGCCCAACATGGTCGAAAAAACTTCCTGCGTTGAAACCCGGATGGCCTCCGCCAGCTCGAGCTGTGTCAATGCGTCGTTGATCTCTATCGGGTTTGTCATCGTTGGTCCCTGGCGGCTTTATAGCAAACCGACCAATTTCTCCTTGATTTGGTCCGCGGTGAACGGCTTGCGCACATAACCGGAGGCCCCGCGTTCCACAGCTTCAAGCACTTTGGCGTGCGTCCCTTCGGTGCTGACCATTACCACCGGCAGTTTCTGCCAGGCCGGCTCAGCCCGTAGATGGGTTAGAAATTCCAAGCCATCCATGTTGGGCATGTTGATATCCGACAGCACCAGCCCAACTTTCTGCTTCCGCAGCGTCTCCAGAGCCTCGACGCCGTCGCCGGCTTCATAAACCTCTCCCACTGGCAGGTCCGTCTGACGCAGCACCCGTTGTAGAATCTTACGAATCGCAGCCGAGTCATCCACAATAAGAACATCCAGCACGGTTGGCATCGCCTCCCTGTTTTTCTTATCGGTTCGGGTTGCTGTTCTTTAACTTCTACTAGCCAGAAACCGGGGAATCAGTAAGATGCGACGCAGCGTGGATGCGGCCACGCAGCGTACTTCGCCACGGGATTGAATTTTCTCAATGTTCGCGCACCGGATGCAGAGACTTTAATGTCTTAACGGCGAACATATGAACTGAGAAAGTGGTTCTATATTGTACGGGGACTGGAAATGCTCTCATCAACACGCCTGATCTTTCTGGCCACTGCGTCAATACTTGTTCTAAGCGCTCAAACTGATCCGCCCGGCCGCGCCAGCCGCGTGAGCTATCTGAGCGGAGCCGTTTCCTTCCGGCCCGGCGACATGGACGATTGGGTGCCCGCGCAAATCAATCGCCCGCTGACGACCGGCGATCACATCTGGACCGACCAGGGCGCGCGCGCCGAGTTGCACATCGGCACCGCGGCTCTGCGCCTCAACTCGGGCAGCGCTTTCGAGTTCCTGAACCTGGACGACTCCACCGTTCAGATCCGCCTGACGGAAGGCTCGCTCAACGTTCGCCTGCGTTCGCTGGGCGAAGGGGAAACCTTCGAGGTGGACACGCCTAATCTGGCCTTCTCGCTGCTGCGCACGGGCGTTTACCGCATCGATGTCAATCCGGACACCACCACCACTGTGGTAACGGTGCGAGGCGGCGAAGGCGAGGTCACGGGAGGCAATCAGGCCTTCCCGGTGCGGCCCGGCGAACAGGCCAGCGTGGCAGGTACCGACTCGCTCCGCGTCGATACCTTCGGCGCGCCGGCGGCCGATGAATGGGATGACTGGTGTGTGGCGCGCGACCGGCGCGAGGATCAGTCGCCCTCCGCGCGCTATGTGTCGCGCGACCTGGTGGGATACCAGGATCTCGACAGCAATGGCGACTGGCGCACGCTGCCCGAGTATGGCGCGGTTTGGGCGCCGCGCGGCATGGCGGTAGGATGGGCGCCTTACCACTATGGTCATTGGGTTTGGGTGGAACCATGGGGCTGGACCTGGATAGACGACGCGCCCTGGGGATTCGCCCCCTTCCACTATGGACGCTGGGTCTACGTTGGCTATTGGGCCTGGGTGCCTGGACCGGTGGCGGTGCGTCCCGTGTATGCTCCCGCGCTGGTGGCCTGGGTGGGTGGTCCCGGCTTCAGAGTGTCATTTGGCGCCGGTGTCGCCGGGGTGGCGTGGTTTCCGCTCGGGCCGCGCGAGGTGTACGTTCCGGCTTATCGCGCCAGCCCCACCTACATCAATCGCGTGAACGTCACCAATACCACCATCGTGAACAATATCAACATCACGAACATCAACACGACCAATGTTCGATATGTCAATCGCGAAGCGCCGGGTGCAGTTACAGCAGTGCCTCAGAGCGCGCTCGCCAATGCCAGGCCCGTGCAATCGGCGGCTGTGGCTGTTCCGGTGAACGCGATTCGATCCGCTCAGGTCATGAACACGGCTCCGGTAGCGCCCAACCGTCAGAGTGTTCTGGGTGCTGGGACGCCAGGAGCGAGAGTTGTCCAACCGCCGGCCGCGGTCCAGAATCGAGCCGTGGTTGCCAAGCTCGCGCCGCCACCGGCTCCGGTGCCTTTTGCCCAGCGGCAGCAGGCGCTGGCCGCGAATCCAGGACGTCCGCTGGACTCGGGCGAAGTGCAGAGCCTCCGCGGTAACCAGCCCGCGCCAGCCCGGCCTTATGTTCGACCGGCTCGGGGTTCCTTCGGCGCAGCCGGACGGCCTCAGGTGCAAACGCCGTCCGCACCGCCTCAGACAGGTGCAGGCCAGCAGCGTCCAGCTGAGCAGCCGCGGCCTGGCGAGTTTCGGCCCAACCAGCCGCCCCTTCAACCCAATCGGACGCCGCCACAGCCGCGCCCGGTTCCCGCGCAGCAGCCGGAACCTGGTGGGCGCCGGCTGAACACGCCGCCCCAGCCGCCCAATAATCCGCAGCGTCCGGCCGCGAACCAACCGCCAGCGCGAACTGTTCCGCCGCGGTCCTCGCGCCCGGTCGAACCGCAGGGCCGGCCCGCGCCGCGCGTTGAAGAACGCAAGGCGCCGCCGAAGAAAGACGAGCGCAAAGAGGAACACGACCGCTAGACAGTGGCGCTTGCGGGCAGGCTATTGGAGCAGGTTCTTCAGCTGCTGGTACATCAGCATGCAGGCTGGACCCAGCGTCACCAGCAGCACGGACGGGAAGATCAGGAAGAACACCGGGAAGATGAGCTTCACGCCCACCTTGCGGGCGCGCTCCTGGGCCTGCTGCCGGAAACGGGTCCGCAGGTAGCGGGCGTGCGACCGCAAGGCGGGTCCTATGCTGGCTCCGAAACGATCGCTGTCCACTAACAGATTGGCAAGCTTGCGCAGCTCCGGCTCCTTGCTGCGCGCGCCGAAGCTGCGGAACGAGTCCGCGCGATTGCCGGTTTTCAATTCCAGAAAAAGCTGCGCCAATTCCGCGCTCAAATCCGGATGGGTGCGTTTGAGACTGCGACTGGCGTCGGCGACGGATTGATCGAGCGATTGCCCGGCCTCCAGACCCAGCACCATCAGATCCAAAGCCGGCGGAAGCGCGCTTCGCAGCCGTTGCGCCCGCGCCCGCACGCGTGAAGCCAGAACGCGATCCGGCAGCAGGAATCCGATGCCCAGCCCGCACAGCATGGGCAGCAACGTAAGCGATGGATCGCCGCGGTACAGGATGGTTAAGATTCCTAATATTCCCGCGAAGAAGAACGCGCTTGCGCACTTGATGCCGTAAAAGATTGCCAGCGCGGACGGCCAAGCGTAGCCCGCGGACACCAGCCGTTTTCGAAACGGATTGCTATCGTCGCGCGCCCCTGGGAAATTCTCGCCGATGGAGCGGAACAAATCCAGGAACAGAAAACGTGGCGCCCCCATCCGCCCGCCGGACAATGCGGCCGGAACCTCGGTCTCGCGGCGCTCGGCGATGCGCTGGTAAAGATAACCCGCCGCAAGAACCATCGTCAAGACCAACGTAAAAAACGCCGCGCCCAGCCACAGATCGCTCATAGCTTGATATCCACGATGCGGCGAATCAGGAAGTGCGCCGCCACCAGGCACAGCACCGCGCCCACGATCAGGTATTTGCCATAGGGATGATAAATGAGAACCGCCAGGTAAGACGGGTTCACCATGGTCATCACCGCCGCAATAGCGACCGGCAGGATGGTTAGAATCGATCCGGTCAGTTTGCCATGCGCCGCCAGCGCCCGCACTTCGCCTTTCAAGGCTGTGGACTCGCGCATGTTCTCCGCCAGCGACGACAGCACTTCATGCAGCTTGCCGCCGGTGCGATTTTGCAGCTGCACCGCCGAGGCGAAAGTGCTCACTTCCAGCAACGGCATGCGGGCGATGAGATTATTCAAGGCCTCGGTCCAGGAGGTGCCCAGATTTCCATCGGCGGCGGTTTGCTGCATTTCCGACGAGACCGGGGCTTCGCTTTCCTCGGCGACAATTTCCATGGCCGCCGCAAAGGGATGGCCGGCGCGCAGCGAGCGAGCCAGCGAATCCAGCGCCTCCGGGAAATTCTCTTCAAAGCGGCGAAAACGTTTCGCGCGGCGCTTGAGAATGTGCAAATAGGGGAGCAGACCCACGCTGATGGCCAGCAGCACGCCCGCCCAGGGTGGAACCCAGGCCACCCGCATCGCGATGGCCAGCGCGATGCTGCCTGCCAGCAACATCAGCAGCGTGACGCGCCCCACCGACCAGCTCAACCCGGCTTGCAGCAGGTGCCGCTGCATAATGCGGATAAAATCCCAGCGCTCCAGAAGCTTGGCCCAGAGCGAAATCGTGCTGAGAGCTTCGTTCTTGAGCAATCTCGGGCTCTCGTCCAGCAGATGTTCCGATACGTCTGCGGCCAGAGCGTCGGCGCCGATGCGTTGCAGCACGAACCAGCCGATCAGAACCGCCAGCGCCACCGCCAGGAACGTCGTGAAGAAAACCAGGATCGAGGAAACCGCCAGCACCTAACGCCTCCGCTCAGCGCGAGCGGCCGACAGTTCGCTTTCCTCCCGCGAGTCAAACACGATCAGAAGCTGGCCGTCGCTCCAGGAATGTCCCGGATACAATCGCTCCACCGCCTCGCGATCGCCAGCGGAGTTGAAGATTCCGCTCACCAGGAAACTACCGGCCGTGGGAAACTCCGCGTCCACCAAGCGCGTTGCTATTTCGGACTTCTCTTGAGAGCTGATCTCCGGCTGAACTCTCAGGGTTAGTCTTCCGTCCTTGCCGGCCTGGGTGAAAAACGAAATCCCAACCTTCCCGGATGCCGGCCCGCTGCGAAATCTTGCCGGGCGGCCGATCGCGGCGCTCAGGCTTCGTTCGGAAAGAATCTCCACTTGATGTTCTCCCACCAGCTTCTCAATCAGCTGGCGAGATTCTGTCTGGTCGGCGAACGGAGTAACCGCCATGGCCGTCCCAGAAGCGGGACGCGCCAGCTTGGCTTCCAACTGGCTGAGCGCTCGCGTCGTGGCGCGCAACACCTGCAACCTGACTTCGAGCGAACGACGATCGGTTGCCGCGAATGGCCCTGAGACGGGCGTGACTCCGTTGGCCTGAAAGACCGAGCCTAGCGAAAGCGCCCGGTGCGGCTCGGCGCCCGAGTCCAGCGGATTACGCAGCGACAAGCGCAGGCGGGTGCCCGAATCCGCCAGCGCCACCACGTCGGCGTCTTCCGGCCGCGCCAGCACGGTCACGATGGAAACCGGGCCGCGGTTCCCGCCGGCAGGTTGGGTTTGCGGGCTCACCGCCACCACCTCGACATCCTGCAGGATCGTGCGCAGCTCCAGCCCGCCGTTGCGCTCCTGCACCGCTTGCAAGTCCACCTTGGCGCCGGGCCTGAGCAGCCCAATGAGCCCATCTGATTCCGACACACGGATCGAAACCGCACGCAACCCCGAAGGCACCGAGCTGCCTGCTGAACCGGGCTTCGGTACCTTGGAGACGACCCGCTCCTCGAGCAGCGGCTCGTTCTGTTTGATCGCCTCAACCACCGTTGCACCGGCCAGTTGCGCGGGACTCGAAAAGGACCCTGCCAGCGCTCCCTTGAACTCCGAGACCTTTAAATCGCTGGCTTGCAGCACGGTTCCACGATCCAGATCGCGCGCGGCAACCACGATCGCTTGGCCGGACGCCTCCGGAGAAGCACTCCGCAGTTTGCCTGCGAATAGGCCATAAAAAACACCGGTCGACAGGATTGCCACCACCACCGCAATCCCCAATAACGGCACTATGTTTCGTTTCATCGCGAATTCTTCCCTTCGGCCCAACGCTGCAGAGACAACACGGCTCCGAGGTAATGAACGGCTGGAAAGCATCTCAGGAGAATGGAGTCTTGCCCTAAGGTTCTGGCCTTAATCGCCTTAGTCCAAAGTAATGGGTTTTGGTATTTGCCATCCCTTTCAGCCGCTTTCTACCAACTTCACGCGAGCAACCAGCGCCCGTTAACCCGCATCAAATTTAATGGATAAGTTGTGGGAAATTATATGTTTGACAAATGTAAACTGCTTCCGAGGCTGCTGGCGGTAGCAGCCGTTTCCGCGCTCGGGGCGGTCTTGGCGTTCGCTCAGTCAGGAACGAGCGTAATTCCAGGCACGCTCAACTATGTGGAAGGGTCCGTATCGCTGAATGGACAGCCCCTGACATCCCAATCCATTGGAAAGGCGACGGTTGGCGAGAATCAGGTGCTCTCTACGACGCAGGGTAAAGCGGAAATTCTGCTCACCCCGGGCGTCTTTCTTAGGCTGGGTGACAACAGCGCGGTTCGTATGCTTTTACCGAACCTGACTGACACGCGGGTAGCGGTGCTTAACGGCGAGGCCACTGTGGAGGTGACTGAGCTGTTCAAGGAGAATCATCTTCAAATCGGCGTGGATGGCACGATGACCACGCTCGTTAAACGTGGGCTCTACGAATTTAACGCGGACCATCCCCAATTGGCGGTCTATGACGGCGAAGCCAGCGTTCTGAGCGGCGATCGGCAAATCAAGGTGAAAAAAGGCCACGAGGCGCAGCTGACCGGCGCGGTGCAGGTAGCCAAATTCGACCGCAAAACGCAGCAAGATCCGCTTTATGCCTGGAGCAATTTACGCGCGGAATACGATGCGCAGGCCAGCGCGGAATCGGCCCAGGCGGTCTATGGAGGCTATGGCCCCTATTGGTATGGACCGGGCTGGTATTGGAATCCGTACTGGGACATGTACGGCTTTTTGCCAGGTGATGGCATCCTCTATAGTCCGTTCGGATGGCCGTTCTTTTCACCCGGGTTTGCGTATTACGCTCCAGGCTATTTCCGTCACGGCGGAGGAGTCCTTGCCGGTCGCGAGTTTGCCGGTAGAGGCTTTGCCGGTCGTGGCTTTGCTGGTCGAGGTTTTGCAGGCAGAGCGCCATCGAGCGGATTCGCACATGGTCTTGCGGCCCCGCGTGTAGGCGGCGGTGGATTTGCTGGCGGCGGACACATGGGCGGCGGCTTCGGTGGCGGCGGTCATATGGGAGGCGGCCACCGCTAAGCGAGCAACCCTCCGCTAGCAACCGGCGGGTCGAAACCGTGCCGTGAAATGCCGCAGGAATTGCGGCTGCTCGACGATCTCGAATCCGCCGATTTGCTCGCGCCGCTGGTTCACTTCAAGGATCGCTTCCACTAAGTAATCGATATGGCTCTGCGTGTAGACGCGCCGCGGGATGGCCAGGCGCAACAGTTGGTGGCGCGCCTGATCGCCAAACATCACCGAGCCAATTTCAACCGAGCGAACGCCAGCGTGCCGGTACAATTCAACGGCTAGCGCCTGGCCGGGAAAACGCGCGCTGGGAATATGCGGCAGCATGCGTCCGGCATCAATATAAATGGCGTGACCACCGGGAGGCTCCACGATGGGCACGCCATGATCGGCGATGTGCCGCCCCAGATACGCGGTGGATGCAATGCGGTATTCCAGATATTCCACTTGCAGCACTTCCTCCAAACCCACCGCGATGGCTTCGAGATCCCTGCCGGCCAGACCACCATAGGTTGGAAAGCCCTCGGTCAGAATGAGCAAGTTCGTCTCTTGCTCGGCCAAACGGTTGTCGTTGGTGCAAAGAAATCCGCCGATGTTGGCAAACGCGTCCTTCTTGGCTGAAAACGTGCACCCATCGGCGAGAGCGAACATCCGGATGGCAATATCGCGCGGGCTCAGGTCGGCGTAGCCTGGCTCGTCTCTTTTGATGAACCAGGCGTTCTCGGCAAAGCGGCACGCATCCAGGTACAGCGGAATGCCGTAGCGCGTGGTAATCTCACGCGCGGCTTGGATATTGGCCATCGATACCGGCTGCCCGCCGCCGGAGTTATTCGTGACGGTGATCATGACCAGAGGAATCTTGGAAGCGCCTTCTGCTCGAATCAAATTCTCCAGCGCCTGGATATCCATGTTTCCCTTGAACGGCAGGCGGGCCTGAGTGTCGGCGGAAGCCGGCAGCGGAAGGTCCAACGCGCGGGCTCCATTGAACTCGATGTTGGCGCGCGTGGTATCGAAATGCGTGTTGCTCGGCACAATCTCACCCGGCTTGCACAGGATCGAGAACAAAATGCGTTCGGCGGCGCGGCCTTGATGCGTGGGGATCACGTGCCGGAATCCGGTAAGGGCACGCACGGCCTGCTCGAAGCGGTAGAAGCTTTCGCTGCCGGCGTACGATTCGTCGCCACGCATCATGGCGGCCCACTGCTCGGTGGACATAGCGCTGGTGCCGGAATCGGTGAGCAGATCGATCAGGATGTCGCTCGCGCGAATCTGAAACAGGTTGTAGCCGGCTTGCTCGAGCAGCCGCTCGCGTTCGCTGGGCGTCGTCCACCGCAGCGGCTCGACGCTCTTGATCCGAAACGGTTCGATGATGGTGCGCACACCCTAAGCTTAGCTGTAGCGGGCGCGCTCTCTAATAGAGCCGGACGAAGCAATCCGGCCATTGGCTTTCGATCTGAGCTTTCACTGCCGCCACCGACTCGCGATCCGGGAACGGGCCGATCACCACACGCACCAGGCCGTCATGTGGACCAGGCGCCACGCTGGCTTGCAGATTGTAGCGGCCGAGGCCGGCCAGGAATTTCTGGGCGGCGCTGGCGCTGATGGCGGCGATTTGCAGATATCGCTCGCCATGCCGCGGAGCAATCAGAGCTTCGCTGTCGCTGGCAGGGCCGTCGCTGTGAGCCACCCTTGCCGATGTGGTGTCGTCCGCAGCTTCCTTTGCCGGCGCGGAGGCGGCGCGTTGGGGAGCCGTCGATTGCCGTGGCCCCTCGCTGGGGCTGGGGCGCGGAGTCTCGGCTTCCGGCGGAGTGGGGGCGGCAACAACCGCGGCCCGCGGTGCAATGGGAAGACTCGCCACCACCACCGCCGTCGCCTGCTTTCTGGAGCTCAGGATGCGATTTCCAACGTAGCCGGCTGCCACCAAAAGACCTACAGATAGTGTTATAGGTATCGCAATCAGTGGCACACGTTTGCGCGAATCTTTCGCGGGCGCCTCGGCCGTGTCGCCTTCTGCGGAAGCGGGGGTGGCGCTCGAAGATCCGACGGTAAGCATGCTCTGCCGTTCTACAGATCGGCTGAACCCGCGAAAGATAACAGGGCTCTGTGTTTCTAACAGCGCTAAAGTTTTGCTTAGTACTCGTCGATTGAAAACCCGTGAAGCGTCAAAAGTCTTCAGGGCAATTTTGCTTGTATCTGTGGCGTTCAGCCGATTCTCCCGGGGTGCAATACCTGGCCAGCTCTTCGGATTCTGCCTGCGCCGTGTTTAGTGAAATGTCGGCCGAGGGATATATCGTGAAGGCGATCGAGATCGGCTCGGGCAGGGAATTTGAGCTGCGGGCTGGCGCATTGGTGCCTATGCGCAGCGCTGGCAGTTCAATCGGCTCGAGAATTTCAGCGATCGCTTAGCCCGCGTTACGCAGTGGAATCCGGGCGGCCACCGTCTTGGTAGACTCCCGGTTGGATAGGGAGCTGGAACG
The DNA here is from genome assembly GCA_035501355.1 of Bryobacteraceae bacterium. Classification (GTDB taxonomy): domain Bacteria; phylum Acidobacteriota; class Terriglobia; order Bryobacterales; family Bryobacteraceae; genus Palsa-89. Next base: position 25,571 of record DATJWJ010000136.1, read on the forward strand.
CGCAGAAGCAGCCTTGCTCAACGCGGCCGGCAGCGCGATGGATGCCCCGCGCTTCATGGTCCGGAATT
>DATJWJ010000137.1:0-39117 GCA_035501355.1 Bryobacteraceae bacterium
TCACGCCAGTGTGCCGCAGAACCAGTAGAACGGAATGTCCGGACTCTCAACGAACGTCAGGAGCGGCGATTATCGGGTGGTATTATTCTGACTTTTGCTGCTTGGCAGTTGGCAGTTCTTGGCATCGCCAGGCGGCAAGACCCGCATCATCGGCGCTATTGGCGCAGTATCGTTCCTTGCTTTCGCGTGGGCGAACCAGGACCGATTGCGTGGCCTTGGCCTCGATCATGCTCGCTTGTGGTCCGCCCATCGTATGAACTGCGATCGCTGGAGCGAGCGGAATCCTCGCCGGGATCGCTGTCTTCGTCATCGGCACTGCTTCGGGGCAGAACATGAAGCTGGGTGAACACTGGAAGCTCATCGCCCTGCAGGTGGCGCTAGGGCCCGTGCTCGAGTTGTTTGACGAATGTTCGATGTTTCCGCAGCGTAGCGGAAACGATGCCGGGTCCGGACCGCACCGCCAAGTAGGTTTCAACGCTTCGGCTATCGTGACGCGAGGCGCAGATGAATCGGAGCGAGGTAGAGCAGACTCGGTGAGCGATTGAACCGCTGCTGCCGGCGCGACCGGTGGACGCCCGATCAGCTGCGGTTTGCCATTCCAAGAACCCGCGCCGTCCTAGTGCGAAACGATCGCCTTCGCCTCCGCGAAGTGTGCTCAGTATTCTTTCGTTTGAACTGGCCGCCTAGCGTTCCGGATGCGCAGATCGGGCAAAGGCACTTCTTCCAGTCGCGGGGAAGTTCGTCGGCCTCATAGGTCATCTCGTGGAGAGAGCGGCCGTCCGGGCAATGCGAGCCATGTCGGCGATAGAAGTTCAGAGCCATGCTGAGTGCCATGGTTCTAGCACGCATACCCAAAATTGCCCAAGTTTTTAACTGATACTAGCTATGTCGCTGATTCTAATCTGGCGGTGAGGGTGGGATTCGAACCCACGGAACCCGCAAAGGTTCAACGGTTTTCGAGACCGCCCGATTCAACCACTCTCGCACCTCACCGAACCTTCATTTTACCTGAGAAGGCGTCGCGGAAATGCCTGATCGCGGGCGGCTTGGAAAATACTACCGTAACAACATCGAAACGGACCTTCTCCCAAGGCACTCCGGCGTGACGTGCGTATTCGCGCGCCGCGCGCATTAGGCTGGACTGTTTTTCCTGGCCGATGGCGCGATCCGGTGCGCCGTAGTCATCGGTCTGGCGCGATTTCACCTCGACGAAGACCAGGCTGTCCCGCTCCCAGCCGATCAAGTCGATCTCGCCCGCGCCCGACGCCATTCGGAAGTTACGTGCGACCACAACAATGCCGGACCGTTGCAGAAAGCGATGGGCCAGGTCCTCGCCGCGCGCGCCCAGCGCCTGGTCCGGATTCAGGGAGTGCTGGCGGCTCTGCTCGCGGAGAACGTCGGCGAACCGATAGAGAGATCTCAGCATGGCACAAACATGGTGCGCCAGCGCCCAATTCTCTCTCCTACTTGATGGCTTCGAATTCGAATTCCATCACCTTGCCCCGCACTACGTAACACAAATAGTATTCCCAGAACCGGCGGAACCGCGGGAAGTGATTCACGAGAAACTCGAATCCCAGCCAGCGCCACAGGGCCAGCAGCCGCACGTGCACCTTAAGCTCGCGGAACCGAGCCGCCGTGTAGTAGCCGAACCCGCCGTGATTCTCGCCGAAGTAGCGGAACGAAAAGCTGTTCAAATGCCAGCGGTGCGTGGGATCGCAGAAAGAACTGAAGTCGGTGTAGTGCGGTGTCACCAAAAACACGCGCCCCGAGGGCGCGGCCACGCGATGAAATTCCTCCATGGCGCCGATCACGTCCGAGACATGCTCGATGACGTGGACGGCGCGCACGCTCGAGAACGAATTGTCGCGAAAGGGATAAGGAAAGCGGTCGAGATCGCAGATGACGTCGGCGCGGCTGCGCGGATTTCGGTCGATGCCGATGGCGCCGGGATATTTGTTGATGCCGCAGCCGACGTCCAGCGTGCGTTGAGACGGCGAGGCGGCGTCTAGGCCGCCAGCTTCAGGCATTCCTCCAGTGTATCGACAGCGAAATCGGCCTGATCGCGGGTGATGATGAGCGGAGGCGAAAGCCGGATGCTGTTGCGTCCGGCCCCGAGCACCAGCAAGCCGCGCTCGAAGGCCATGGTGGTCAACCGATCGCGCAGTTCGGGCGCGCGTTCCTTGGAGCGCTGATCGTGCACCAGCTCGATGCCGATCATGAGACCCAGGCCGCGGACTTCGCCCACGTGCGGGAAGCGGCGCGGCCACTCGCGCATGCGGTCCATAATATGCGCGCCCATACTGACGGCGTTGGCGATCAGCTCGCGCTCGAGCAACTGGATAGTGGCGAGCGAAGCCGCCACCGCCACCGGATTGCCTCCGAACGTGGACGCGTGCGCGCCGGGAGTCCAATTCATGATTTCGGCCCGTGCGATGGTGGCGCTTAACGGCAGACCGCTCGCGATACCCTTGGCCGCCGTGAAAATATCGGGCGTGACACCGAAATGCTCGGCCGCCCACATCTTGCCGGTGCGGCCCATGCCGGACTGGACTTCGTCCAAGACCAGAAGGATGCCGTGCTTTTCGGCCAGGAGCTTCAACTCGCCGAGAAAATTCTTCGGCGGTATCAGGTAACCGCCTTCGCCCTGGATCGGCTCCACCACGATGGCCGCCACTTCCTCCGGCGGTAGGACGGTGCGGAACAGATCGCGCTCGATGGCGTGGACGCAGGCCATGGCATGATCCTCGGGCGACACCCCGGCGGGACGATGGTAAGAATCCGGGAACTCGGCGTGAAAGACGCCTGGTACCAGCGGCCCGAATCCGCGGCGCTGCACGGCCTTGCTCGCGGTGAGCGAGAGCGCGCCCAGCGTCCGGCCGTGGAATGCGCCGCGGAAGGCGATGAATTTCTCGCGGCCGGTATGATAACGCGCCAGCTTCATGGCGGCTTCCACTGCCTCCGTGCCGGAATTTCCGAAATAAACTCGGCGTGCGACACCGCCCGGAGCAAGGGCCGCCAGCTTCTCGGCCAGCTCCACCATGTTCTCGTAGTAGAAATCGGTGCCCGACATGTGGATGAGCCGGGCCGCCTGCCGCTCAATCGCCTCCACCACCTGCGGATGGCAATGTCCGGTGGCCGCCACTGCGATCCCGGCGTTGAAGTCCAGAAAACGGTTGCCGTCGACGTCTTCGATCATGGCGCCTTCGCCGCGGCTGGCAACCAGTGGATAACAGCGCGTATAGGACGGCGAGAGCACCGCCTGATCGCGCTCAATGACCGCGCGGGCGCGAGGACCCGGCAGCGGCGTCAGAATGTGGGGAAGGTCCAGACGGACCGCCTCGGTAACCATAGACGACTCTCCTTCTCTTCTATCGACACTTATTGGATGGAAAAACAGCCGCTGAAGAGACGGCTTTAGTCGGAGCCGAACAGGGAGGGCCGAGCTGTGGAGGGCGTGAACATCGAGCCTCTCATCCAAGCCTAGCACGATAAAGGCCGGTTGGAGCTAGTAAATTTCGAAGCAGAACACGCGATTGTCCCCACTCGGCGAGAGCGCGTATTCGCCGTTTTCGAGCGGCTCGTCGGCTTCGATCTTATAGAGATGGCCGCCCAGCGGAGTTACCGCCAAGTGCAGGAACCGTGATCCGCCCCTGCGCCGGCCGCCGGACAACGTCACCTCGCGATTGCCGCCCTTCACCTCCAGCCGCGCCAGCTCCAGCCGTTCGGCCGAGATGTTACGGGCGTCCATGATGAAGATCGGTTCCGCGAGCGGGGTGCGCGCGGGCGAAGATGCCCCCGAGATGACCGCCCCGTTCTTTTCCGAGCGCGCCTGTCCGGATTCGGTCTCCACCAGATTGGAGGCATGCAACAGATAGGGAATGTCCGGCTTGGGCGGCACAGGACCGTCATATTTTTCAGCGGCAGCGAACGCCAGGGCGCCGAGTGAGATGAGCGAAATGGTTTTCCAGAGCATCCTTAACTCCTAGATTCTCTATTCTAGTGTCGCGTTTCTGGATCGTTGTTGCCAACTGACCCTATTCGTAACGCAGCGCCTCAATCGGGTCCATGAAGGCGGCCTTGCGCGCCGGATAGTAGCCGAAAGAAACACCGACTAGCGCCGAAAAAACAAAGCCCAGCAGAATCGAGCCCGCACTGACCAAGGTAGACCAGCCGGCGAAGAAAGAAATCAACGTGCTCGCAGCCAGGCCAGCCGCGATCCCCGCCGCGCCCCCAACCACCGCCAGCGTGACCGCCTCAATCAGGAATTGCGACAGAATATCCTTGGTCTTGGCGCCCACCGCCAGCCGCAAGCCGATCTCGCGCGTGCGCTCGGTCACCGAAACCAGCATGATGTTCATGATCCCGATGCCGCCCACGATCAGCGAAACCGAAGCGATGGCCGCCAGCAGCATCGACATCACGCGCGCCGAGGTTTCCTGAGCCTTGAACACTTCCTCCATATTGCGGATGGTGAAGTCGTCGTCCTGATTGGGCTGGATGTGGTGGCGCTGGCGCAGCAGCGCGGTCATCTGATCCTGCGCGTCTTGCGTCATGCCCTCGTGCGCCTGCACCATGATCTGTCCCACCGCCGCGGCATTGGCCTGGGATGAGCCGATCACCTTCTTCTTGGCCGTGCTGATGGGAACTAGAATGACGTCGTCCTGGTCCTGCCCGGTCGGCGATTGGCCTTTGGGCACCAGCGTCCCGCCAACCGTGAACGGAACCGACTTGATGCGGATCACCTTGCCCACCGGATCCTCGCCGTTGAACAGGTTGTCGATCACGGTTTTTCCTAGCAACGCGACTTTGGCCGCCGCATCGACGTCGCCGGTGGTAAACGCCTGGCCGTCCTGCACCTGCAAATCCCGGATGCCGAGGTAATCCGGGGTCGTGCCCAGAAGCTGTGTGGCCCAGTTGTTGTTGCCGTACACCACCTGGACCCCGCCGCGCGAGATCGGCGCGGCCGCTTGCACACCCGGGCAATCGCGCGCAATCACCCGTGCATCGTCTTCCGTCAGTGTCTGCGCGAAACCGGAGCCGAGCCGAATCCCGGAACTGGTGATGCTGCCCGAAAGAACGATAATCACGTTGCTGCCAATGGAAGCGATCTGCTCCTGAATGCGTGCCTGCGCGCCCGAGCCCACCGCTACCATCGCGATCACGGCCGCAACCCCAATGATGATGCCGAGCATGGTCAGCGCCGAGCGAAGCTTGTTGATGCGCAGCGCGTTGAAGGCGATCTTCATGCTGGCGGCCAGCTTCTTCATGGGACCAGCGCCTCCTCGAGCGGGGTTTCGGCGAGCTGCTGATCAGCCTGGCGCGGCATCTCCACCGCTTCGTCGCTGACGATCCGCCCGTCCTTGAAGCGGATGATGCGTTGGGCATACTGCGCGATGTCGGGCTCGTGCGTGACGATCACGATGCTGATGCCCTTCTCGCGATTCAACCGCTGGAAGATGGCCATGATCTCGATGCTGGTGCGCGAATCGAGCGCGCCGGTGGGCTCGTCGGCCAGGATGATACGCGGATCGTTGATCAGAGCGCGTGCAATCGCCACGCGCTGCTGTTGGCCGCCCGAGAGTTGGTTGGGACGATGATCGGCGCGCTCCGCCAGGCCAACCACCGCCAGCGCCTCCATCGCGCGACGGCGCTGATCGTTCACCGCGCGGTCGCTATAGAGCAAAGGAAGCTCGACGTTATCGAGCGCGCTGGTCCGCGCCAGCAGATTGAACTGCTGAAAAACGAACCCGATCTTTTTATTGCGGATCTCGGCCAGTTGGTCGCGACCCAGATGGCCCACGCTGATCCCGTCCAGATAGTAGGAACCGGAAGTGGGCTTGTCCAAGCAGCCGATGATATTCATGAAGGTCGACTTGCCCGACCCCGAGGGCCCCATGATGGCTACGAAGCTGCCGCGCTCGATAGTGGCCGACACCGAGCGCAGCGCCTGAACGGTGATGTCGCCGAGCTGATAGATCTTGGTGAGATTCTCGATTCGAATCAGAGGAGGCGTCACAAATCCCCCGTTTCCCACTAGAATCCGATCCGCCGCGTGCCGCCGGGAGCGCTCGGAGCCTGGGAACTCGAGGCCGCTTTAGAGGCCGTCCCGGTCACGACCCGCTGCCCTTCGGTAAGGCCGCTCAGAACTTCCAGGAAATTCCCGTCGCTCAGGCCCAGCTTGACCTGCGCCCCTTTGGGATTGCCGCGCTCGTCCAGGACGTAGACGGTCTGGAGCCCCTGCGTGGCTTTCGTGGTTCCAGCAGGGCTTTTGGGACGCGCGCCCGCCGCGGCGCCAGCAGGCCGGAATCGCAGCGCTGCCATCGGAATCCGCAACGCATTTTGAGCGCGGCCGGTCAGAATCTTGACGTTGGCCGTCATGCCTGGAAACAGCTTCAAATCCTGATTCGAAACCCCGACCACGATGTCATAGGTGATCACGTTTTGGACGTTGATCGGCGCCTGCCGGATCTGGGTCACCTCCCCTCGGAAAATCGTGCCCGGATAGGCGTCCACGGTGAAGTTGGCGCGTTGTCCAACACGAACCGGCCCGACATCGGACTCATCCACGTTGGTGTCCACCTGCATTTTGGTAAGATCCTGCGCGATCAGAAAAATGGTGGGCGCCTGGAATGACGCGGCGACGGTCTGGCCGACGTCCATGTTGCGCGAAACCACGACGCCGTCTACGGGCGCTCGGATTTGGGTATGTTCCAGGTCCAAGGCGGCCTGGTCGAGAGCGGCCTGATCCTGCTTCACGGTTTCAGCCGCGCCGTCCAGTTGCGCCTTGGCGACGTCGCGCTGCGCTTTGGCCGATTGCACGGCGGACTGCGACGCCGTCATAGCCGCCTTGGCCGCGTCCAGGTTGGCGACCGCCTGATCGTAGGTAGCCTTGGCCGTGTCGGCGTCCTCCTGCGAAATGATCTTCTCCTGGAGCATGACAACGCGCCGGTCGTTCTCCACTTTGGCGAGCGTCACCGCGCTTTGCGCGTGAACCACATTCGCGTTCTGGCTGGCTACGTTGGCCTCCGCATTGGCGATATCGGACTCCGATTTGGTCACCGTGGCCCGCGCCGTGACCACCGCCTGTTTGGCGCCGTCCAGGTTGGCTTTGGCCTGATCCACGCGGGCCTGGAACATGGCTGGATCGATGCGCGCTACTAGCTGGTTTTGCTTCACTTTGGTATTGAAGTCGGCGTAGAGAGCGCTGATATTGCCGGAGACCTGGCTGCCAACCTGGACGGTCACCACCGCGTTGCAATTTCCGGTTGCGCTGATGGTGGCGTCGATGTCTCCGCGGTCCACTGTTGCGGTCAGGTAAACGGGCTGATGGGTCTGGCCGAAATAGTAATATGCCAGCGCCGCCGCGCCCAGCAGCGCTACCGAGCCGACCGCGATCAGCCATTTTTTCGATCTTTTCTTGCGGTTGGTCTCTGGGGACGGCGTCACTCCAGCGTCCGGCGGCGGAGCGGGCCCCACTCGAGGATGCGTGCTTACCACCTCGGTCGTTTGCACGGGCTTCGTCCTTTAGTTTTGAGGGATGCAATCCGGCTACCGCCCGCGACCGCCCACAATCATGAATACTGCTGCAAGCTCAGGCCGCAGACGCGTTTTCTCACTCACTTAGAGTGCGCCACTTAGCCCAAGCCCTCACCTTGGAAGCTGTAACGTCTTCGAGCCATCCAGAATTTCGCGGAGCCGCGCGGCATTTTTAGGCGCGTATCCGGCTTGGTCATTGTCAAAATAGACATACGCGGCTGGCAGGCGCCAGGTTTTGATCCGGTCCGCCCAGTCGCGCAAGGCCGCGTCGTCATAGCTACCCTGATACTTGCCGCCCGGGCCGTGCAAGCGAATGTAGGTAAAGTCGGCTGTAAGCTCGATCGGCGATTGCACGCCCGCCAAATCGAAAATGCACAGCGCCATGTTGTTTTTTCCAAGCAGATCGTAGACGGCGCCCGTATTCCAGGTGGGATTCCGAAATTCGAACGCATACCGCCTGCGGCGGGGAAGAACCGCCAGAAAGGCTTCCAACCGTGGGATGTTCACCGGCCATTGCGGTGGAAGCTGAAACACAATCGGACCCAGCTTCTTGCCCAGCCCGCTCAGGTGATCGAAAAAGCGCTCGACTCCAAGCTCCGGATCGCGCAGCTTCTTCATGTGTGTCAGAAAGCGGCTGCCTTTGGCGGCGAAACAGAAACCGGCGGGCGTGTTTTTCTTCCACTGCGCGGCGGCGCCGGCGGGTGGCAGGCGATAAAACGTCGTGTTTAGTTCTACCGTGTCGAAGTGCTCGCTATAAAAGCTGAGCATCTGTTCAGGCGGCAGGCGCTCCGGGTAGAACGGACCAAGCCAGTGTTTGTAGTGCCAGCCTGATGTTCCGACCAAGACCGATTTGACAACCTGGCTCTCTGCGCGAGGCCTCACACGCGTATTTTCACTCACTTGCCGGTGCGCGACCTAGCCCAGTGCGGTCCATTCGCGGTCCGTACCAGGACTAAGCTAGCGATAAATCTTCAACGTTTGCACGAACCCAGGCGAATAACAGATCGCGCGGCCGCCGGCCGGATTGGTCCATCGGTTGCCGCCTCAATTTCAGGGGGCGGCAGCAGCCCTGGCGAGACTTGATGTCTAAACGAGCCCGCGCTGGCGTAGCCGCGTGTGCGCGATGACCAACGTGACGCCCAACGAAGGGACTGTGGCAGCCGTGCGAGGCAGCGTGATCGACGTCTCGTTCCCCGATCGCATTCCCGCCATTTACCACGTTCTCAAAGCCGGCCCGGAGCAGGAAATCGTGATGGAAGTGGTTTCTCACCTGGACTCGACCACCGTTCGCAGCATCGCCCTCACTCCAACCCGCGGCTTGTGGCGAGGCGCGCGGGTGGTCGACACGCATCAGACGCTGGAAGTGCCGGTCGGCGAGCGCGTGTTGGGACGCGTATTCGACGTGTTCGGCCAGACTATCGATCGCAAGGAGCCGGTGGAGGGTGGCGAGTGGCGGTCCATTCACGCCAATCCGGTGCCGCTGATGCGCCGCTCCACTACTTCTGAAGTGTTCGAGACCGGCATCAAAGCTATCGACGTGCTGGCTCCGCTCGAACGCGGCGGCAAGAGCGGGCTGTTCGGAGGTGCGGGCGTCGGCAAAACCGTGCTGATCACCGAGCTGATTCATAACGTCATCGGCCATCACAAAGGCGTCAGCGTGTTTTGCGGGATCGGCGAGCGCTGCCGGGAGGGCGAAGAGCTCTACCGCGAGATCCAAACCGCCGGCGTGCTGGACAAGACCGTGCTGGTATTCGGCCAGATGAACGAATCGCCCGGGTCGCGCTTTCGGGTCGGGCATTCGGCCCTGACCATGGCCGAGTACTTCCGCGACGATGCACGCCAGGACGTGCTGCTGCTGATCGACAACATTTTCCGGTTCATCCAGGCTGGCTCGGAAGTTTCCGGATTGATGGGCCAGTTGCCATCGCGCCTCGGCTATCAGCCCACGCTGGGCACCGATCTTTCGGATTTGGAAGAGCGCATCTGCAACACCGCCGCGGGCGCCATCACGTCGGTGCAGGCGGTTTATGTTCCGGCCGACGACTTCAGCGATCCTTCCGCGGTCCATACCTTCAGCCATCTCTCTGCGTCCATCGTGCTCTCGCGGAAGCGTGCCTCCGAAGGCCTGTACCCGGCCATCGACCCCCTGCGCTCGGGCTCCAAGATGGTGACACCGCAGATCGTGGGCCAGCGGCACTACCTGATCGCGCAGGAGATTCGCAAAACGCTGGCCGGTTACGACGAACTGCGCGACATCATCGCCATGCTGGGCCTGGAAGAGCTGTCGCAGGAAGACCGCCACACCGTGCATCGCGCGCGCCGCCTGGAGCGATTCCTGACGCAACCGTTCTTCGTGACCGAACAGTTCACCGGGCATCCGGGCAAGCTGGTGAAACGCGAGGATGCCCTGGATGGGTGCGAGCGGATTTTGAACGACGAATTCGCGGCGCTGCCCGAGCAGGCGCTCTACATGATTGGGGCCATCGATGAGGTGCGCCGATGAAGCTCACCGTCCTGCTGCCTTCGGAAGTCTTGCTCGATGAAGAAGTGGTGCGCATCAAGGCTGAAGCCGAGAACGGCTGGTTCGGCATTTTGCCTAAGCATGTCGACACGGTGACGGCGCTGGTGCCCAGCGTCTTGGTCTTCGAGCGGCCCGGGCATCCGGAAGAGTACCTGGCGGTGGATCACGGAATTCTGGTGAAGTGCGGCGCGCATGTCCGGGTTTCGACCCGCAACGCCGTGCGGGGGACCAGCCTGGAGCAGCTTAAGCACGAGGTCGAGAAGAAATTCCGCGAGCGTGAGGAGCAGGAAAGGAAAGCGCGCGCTTTCGAAGCGAAACTGGAGACCGACCTGGTGCGCCGGCTGCTGGAGGAGGAAAAACGTGCCTGAGCCGGAACAAAAACTTCCTCCGGGCGCCGAGCGCATGATTCGGCAGGTGGGCGCAGAGCAGGATCGCATGGTGCGGGCGCGCCAGCACAAGAACGGAGCCTGGAGTGCGATTGCCATTCTGGGCGTGGTGGGCTGGTCGGTCGCGCTGCCGACGCTGGCCGGCGTGGCGATTGGCCTCTGGATCGACCACCATTGGCCCAGCCGCTTTTCCTGGACCCTGATGTTGCTGATCGGCGGTCTGGTATTCGGCTGCGCGAGCGCGTGGCTGCGCGTAAAAGGAGATCAACCGTGAGCGGTATTTTTGCCATTTTGAGCGTCTTGACCGGAGTTGCCCTCGGCCTGTTCTTCTATGGCGGGCTGTGGTTCACAGTGCTCCGCCTTGCGACCACGGAGCACCCGGTCCTGCTTACACTGGGCAGTTTTTGGATCCGACTGTCGGTTGTGCTGGCAGCCTTCGTCTTGCTCACCCGCGCCGGCCTGCCGTATGTCGGGTTCGCGATGGCCAGCTTCCTTCTGGGACGCGTGGCAGTTTCCAGGTTCATACCGGCGCGGAGACCGGTCGCTAAATGCATATAACGCCTGACGAGATCGTGCTGTGGCGCTGGGGTTTTGTCCAGCTCAACGCCACCATTGTCTTCACCTGGATCGTTATGCTGCTGCTGACCCTGGTCTCCTGGTTGGTGACCCGGCGGCTGACCACCTCCGTTGACCATCGCTCGCGCTGGCAAACGGGTCTCGAAGCGGTGGTGGAGCTGATCCGCGGCCAAATTCACGAGATCTGCCCGCGCGGCAGCGACACTTATCTGCCGTTCGTTGGAACGCTGTTCCTGTTCATCGCGGTCTCGAACGTCCTGGATATCGTACCGGGCTGGCATCCCCCCACAGGGTCGCTCTCCACCACGGCGGCGCTCGCGATTTCAGTGGGCGTCGCAGTACCGGCGTTCGGTATCTTGCGCCAGGGTGTGACTGGATATCTGCGCCACTACCTGCGTCCCAGTTGGATCATCCTGCCTTTTCATTTGCTGAGCGAGACCACGCGCAACCTGGCGCTGGCGGTGCGGTTGTTCGGCAACATCATGAGCGGGACGATGATCGCAGGAATTCTTTTGGCCATCGCGCCGCTGTTTGTTCCGGTGCTGATGCAGGCTTTGGGGCTGCTGATCGGGCTGATTCAAGCCTACATCTTTGCGGTCTTGGCGATGGTTTATATAGGCGCCGCGGTACAACGCGAGCAGGAAGGAGCGTCATGATGCACATGCGACTTAGGAGGCTTTATGGATAGCGTAACGGTGATCGCCATCTTTTCAATCGCGGCTGCCGCTTTGTGCATGGCCATCGGTTCCATTGGCCCGGCCTTTGGCGAGGCTCGGGCGGTCGCGCAGGCGCTCGGCTCCATCGCGCAGCAGCCGGATGAAGCCGCCACTATCAGCCGTACGCTGTTCATCGGCTTGGCCATGATCGAATCCATTGCCATTTATTGCTTCGTCATCTCCATCATTCTGATCTTCGCCAATCCATTCTGGAACCATATTGTGGCCGTCAAACCGGGAGGCTAGTGAATGCTGATCAACTGGTTCACCGTCGTCGCGCAGATCGTCAACTTCCTGGTGCTGGTGGCGCTGCTGAAGCATTTCCTATGGGGACGGCTGGTTGCGGCCATCGATCAGCGTGAAAAGCGCATCGCCGGACGCCTGGCCGAAGCCGAAGAAAAGGACAAGGAAGCTGAGCGGCTGAAGGAGCAGGCTCGCGCCGAGGAGGCCTCGCTAGCCGACAAGCACGATCAGATCATCCGACAAGCCCAGCACCAGGCCGAAGAGGAACGCAGCGCCATGATCCAGCGCGCGCGCGACGAGGTGCGGAGCCTGGAAGCACGCTGGCATGAAGATCTGGAGCGCGAACAGGCGGCCTTTCTGGACAATTTGAAGCGGCGCGCCGCGGCGGAGATGCTGACCGTGATCCGGCGGGCGCTCTCCGATCTGGCCTGTACCAATATCCAGGAATGCGCCACCCACACGTTCCTCGAAAAAATCAAGAAATTGGACGCCGCGGCGCTGCGCGACCTGGTGGGCAAGGAGCTTACGGTGCTGAGCGCGGTGGAAGTGCCCGGCCCGGAGCAGCATGAGATCCAGGCTGCACTCGAAGAGCGCTTGGGCGCGCCGGTGCCCTTACAATTCCAACGCGCGCCGGCCATGGCCTGGGGCATCGAACTGCGCGGCAACGGCCGTAGAATTGGCTGGACGCCGGACAGCTACATTGAATCCCTCGAAGAGAACTTGAAGCAAGCCCTGGAGCGCAGAGCGGAGCTGGTGACGCGATGAAAGAAGCGCGCATCTCGCTCGCCAGCGTGCTGGACGAAACGCTGGAAGCGGTCGAGCAGGTCTCGAGCGAGCCGGCGGCCGCCCCCGAGGTGCGCGAATACGGAATCGTGAATTTTGTCGGCCAGGGCATCGCGCGCGTGCGAGGCCTGCCGAACGTAAAGTCCGAGGAGCTGGTGCGCTTCGCGGGCGACCGGCTGGGAATGACCTTCAATCTCGATCCGGACGAAGTGGGCGTGGTGCTGCTGGACGATTGCACCGCGGTGGAATCGGGCTCTGAAGTCTGGCGTACCAACCGCGTGCTGGATGTGCCGGTGGGCGAGGCGCTGCTGGGGCGCGTCGTCGATCCGCTAGGCAGGCCGCTCGACAATGCCGGTCCTCCCGAAACGCACCTGCGCTCCACTATCGAGTGCGACGCCCCCTCCATCATGGATCGCGACCCGGTCACGGTGCCTTTGCAAACCGGGACCAAGGTCGTGGATGCGCTGATCCCGGTTGGTCGCGGCCAGAGGGAACTGATTCTGGGCGACCGCCAGACCGGAAAAACCGGCATCGCCCTGGATTGCATTCTCAACCAAAAAGGCAAGGATGTGATCTGCATCTACTGCGCCATCGGTCAGCGCAGTTCTTCGGTAGCCAAGGTCATCGCCGATTTACGGCAGCGCGACGCCATGGAATATTCGATCGTTGTCGTGGCCGGGGGCGACTCCACGCCAGGGCTGCAATTCGTCGCGCCCTACGCGGCCATGTCGATGGGCGAGTATTTCATGCGGCAGGGCCGGGACGCGCTGGTGGTATTCGACGATCTGACCTGTCACGCTCGGGCATATCGCGAGGTTTCACTGCTGCTGCGGCGCCCGCCCGGCCGCGAGAGCTTTCCCGGCGACATTTTCTACATCCACTCGCGTTTGCTGGAACGCTCCACCCACCTGCGCAAAGGGCTCGGAGGCGGTTCGCTCACGGCGCTGCCTATCGTCGAGACCGAAGAGCAGAACATCGCAGCCTACATTCCTACCAATTTGATCTCGATCACCGACGGCCAAATTTATCTCACCCCGGACTTGTTTCAGAAAGCCGTTTTGCCCGCGGTGGACGTTGGCAAATCGGTCTCGCGGGTAGGCGGCAAAGCGCAATTGGCGGCGTATCGCGCCGTGGCCGGCGACCTGCGCCTGTTCTATTCGCAATTCGAGGAACTGGAAGTTTTTTCGCGCTTCGGTTCGCGGCTGGATGAACGGACTCGTCAGACGCTAGCCCGCGGCCGCGCGGTACGCGAAGCGCTGAAGCAGCCGCAATTCGATCCTATCCCGGCCGCCGAACAGGTGGCCGTTCTGGTAGCTGCCACCGCCGGACTGTTCGACAATTTGCGCGCCGAGCAGATCGTGGACGCTTCCGCGCGCATCCGGCAGACGCTGCTCGAACAACTGCCGCGCATCTACCAGTCCATCGAAGCCAGCCAAAAGCTGAGCGATGCCGATCTTGAGGCATTGGTGAAGCTAGGCCAGGATGCCATCCAATGGAAACCGCCGAATCGCTAAGACGGTCGCTGGCCGTCACCGAGGAGCTGCAATCGGTGGTGAAGACCATGAAGGCGTTGGCCGGGGTAAACATCCGGGCGTACGAGCGCGCCGCGCACGCCGTGGCCGAATACAATCGCACCATCGAGATGGGACTCCAAATCGCGCTACAGCGCATCCCGGCGCATGCTCTGCCGCCCGAGCACCCCACGGGCGTGAAGTTAGGCGCCATCGTATTCGGGTCCGATCAAGGCATGTGCGGGCAGTTGAACGATCAAGTGGTGTCGCATGCCTCGCGCGCGTTGTTGAAGCTGGCCGTCAAGCGCGAGAGCCAGGCGCTATTGGCCGTCGGCGTCCGTGCCGCCGGGCAGTTAGAAAGCCTAGGACGAAAGCTGGAAGGATCCGTCCAAGTCCCCAGCTCTACTTCCGGTATCACGGCCGCGGTCGAAGAAGTCCTGCGCAAGATCGAAGAGTGGCACTTCGAGCGCGGCATCGAATTCGTCGTGCTGTTTTACGCGCGGCCCGTCTCGGGCGCATGGTATCGCGTGCGCGGCGTGCGGCTGCTGCCGGTGGATCGCGAGTGGATCAACGGGCTGAAGGCCAAGCGCTGGCCCTCCAAAGTGCTGCCCCAGTTCAGCATGGATGAAACCCAGCTTTTCCGGGCGCTCATCCGCGAGTACATGTTTGTGTCTCTCTACCGCGCTTTCGCCGAATCGCTGGCGAGCGAAAACGCCAGCCGCCTGGCGTCCATGCAGGTGGCTGAGCACAACATCGACGATCGTCTGCGAGCGCTGACCACGGAATCCCGCCAGTTCCGGCAGACCTCGATCACCGACGAGCTATTGGACATCATCTCGTCGTTTGAAGCGCTGCGGGCCAAGCCCAATCCCTAGACCAGCCGGAGTGCCCAGCTCACGGCGCGACTTGTAAGGACTCGATATACCTGGTCAGGTTGTCTATCCGCACCGTAACTTCCGCGTGGCTTCCGCCGCCCAGGTATCGGAACCACGGACCCCAGACCGGCATGTCTTTGGTCCCGTGCGCCACCACCAGCAGATCTCCGCGGATGGTGGCCCTGACGCGCTCGGCCGGATAGACGCCGTTGTTTCGTTTCGCCAGCGTTGTCAAATCCGTTGCGCGCGCGTTCAGCGCCGGCGTTACCGGCCCGCTGCCCGCTCCATCGCGGCCATGGCAGGAAGCACAGTAATCCAGATACATTTCCCCGCCAGCGCCGGCCGGCGTGGGACGAAGCGGCGCCTGCCCGGTCTGAGCGCTCTGAGGCGCCACTATCCAAGCCATAGCGAAAATCAAAAGGCCGATGCTGCCTGATAATCGAAAGTTCATGGTCACTCCCTTAAAAATCTCAGCCTGGCGCCAATCCTGCCGGCGCCAGGGATCCCAGTTATTGAACGTCCGTCACCCTCCCGGCCGTGAAGGTAATCTTCAAGTTCGGGTAGACATACATCTTCTTACCTCCCAGATCGACCACCACGTTGGGCGGGCCGAGGATCGCGGTCACTTGATCCACTGTTTGGCCGAGCTGGATGGTTGCCGCCACCGTCGATGGCGCCGAAGTTTGATTCTCCTCGAAGGCTTGATTCAACACTTCCTGCTCGGCGTCGCTCGCGTCCTTCTCAGTCTGATTGAGAACGGCAACGTCATTAGGATCCGGCGGCGGGGCCGCGGACGCAAAGGGCGCTTGTACATCGCCGCGCAACGCTGCCGCGGGCGCGGGCGGCAAACCACCTTGCCCCTGGCTGGACCGCAACTCGCCCAGGCCTTGGTCGATGGTCTCTCGCATGCGATTTAGCATGTCCTGTAAATCCTGGAGCGAGACCGCTACCAGGCTGCCTCGCGCGCAGTCCCCGCTCTTACTCGCCAGGACTCGCAGGTAAGCAACCTGAGAATCGGAAGGAGGTGGCGCTCCGGTGGATTGCAAAACGTCGCCTGGAGTAAGCACGCATTCTTCAATTCCCGCGGCTACGTCCAGCCCACTCGACACTACGAATACGTGCGGCTGGTTGTCGCTGAGCAGCCGGCCCAGGTCGCCTGATGTCAGGTCCGCCGTCCCATTTCTGGCCACGGCTTGGCTATCGAGACTGGCCTGCGAAAGCTGCAGACGAACTTCGTCGGCGATGGCTTGCTTCACTTCGGCCGACAGCGGCACTTGGCCGGGAGCGCAGGGCGGCGCAAAAGCGGCCCCTTCATCGGCGGCTGCCGCCATCCGGTCGCGATAATCCTGCTCCAACGACGCCGCCAACAGATAATCCGTCAGCCAGAACGGACCGCCCGGATACACCGGATACGGAGCGAAGTAGGGACCATAGTAGGGATACCAGGACGCTCCCAGCCAGCCCCAATGAAAATAGACGCCGAAAGACCACGGTGCATAAGCCCAGCTGTAGAAAAGCGGCGGGTAGTACTGGATCGGAGCATAAGCGTAGAGCCCGAAGCCGTGGTAACGATACGGCCGGTAGAAGCGGGTGAAGCGCCCGTGATCGCCATAATAGGTTCGTTGTATGAAATCATGGCCGCGCGTCGAGAACGGGCGCTGGATATAACCATGTCCGCCGCCGTAAGCCGCAATCACGGTATGGTCGGGCCGCTCGCGTAGCATGAGACTCCGGCCCTCGGGACGGTGCACGATGGTGATATCGCGCGAGTGAACCGTGCGAACCGTGCCGTCGCTCCGGAATTGAGCCTCGCCGTGCTGGCTCTGGAAGCTGCGCACGGAACCATTCGGCCGCATCGAGTATTGATTGCCGGCCTTGGTCCGGACCGCGTACGAGCCGTCTTTCTGCGTGGCGATTTGCCCGGGCGGAACATGTCTCTGCGTGATCACTCGCTGGCCGGACCGAGGTCGGGCTGTTTCATCGGCTCTCTGTGATTCGCGCGGCGGACGGCCCGCTTGCGGAGTTGCGCCGGGCGGAGCGCCGGTGCTCTGTGCCCCGCGCGGTGCATTCTCTATGCGGGGCGCCGGACGCGGAGTCGCGACCTGGGGCCCTTCCCGCGCAGGCCCACCGGCGCTGGGGGTACGTGGCCCCCGTCCGGGTTGCGGCGCGGCTACCTGCGGAGTGCCTCCGCTGGGAGGCCTGGGCGGTGTCCCGGCATGCGGCGCAGGCCGCGGCGCCTGCTCCATTCTCGGCGCATTCTCTGTTTTTGGCGCAGCCGGCGGAGGACTCACCTTGGGCGCCGGACGTGGCCGCTCCCGTTGAACATTGGGAACCGGCGCTGGACGCGGCTGCTCCTGCTGAGCTCGCGGCGCGGGCGCCGTATGAGTAGGCCCGCCGCGCGCTCCTGCGGGCGGATTACCGCGCCTCTCCTTATCCTGATCGTCGGCAGCCCTCGCCGCCGTGGCATACGAGAACAACAGCAGGACAGTCACTAGAACCAGCCATCCCCGGGAGCAAATCTTATGAATGCTGGCACGCTTCATAACGCTAAATTCCTCTCCATCGCGCTGGAAACGGACGATACTCACTGCCGACGCGCGATTGATTGCTCAAACTCCAAACGCAATCCATTCGCAACACCTATGGGAACAGCACGGTAAGTACCGGGGGACTTGCGGGTCACCAAATCATTGACTGCAAGTTGCGTTGTAACCGGAACTTACCTCTTCTGGGTCGCTTCACGCAGCTACCGGGTGCGCGAAAGCGGACAACCGCGGCCCTGCTGTCGCCTAAGATTCTCGTAACGTGTGAGTTGCAGCGAGCCCGGTTGTGGAAACGCGTCTGCAGCAAATGGGGCTGGGACGCGAGTTTCAACGTCTAGTTGCGCCCTGCCAGATCGCCCGGCGGAGACCGGCGAAGAAAGGAGCATGCCATGCGGGGCTTCAATCGTTTGTTCTGGCTGATTTTTCTTCTGCTTCTCACAACGGGAACATTAGGAGGACTGTTCCTGTGGCCGGCGCTCAGCAAGCTGCTCACTCACTAGAGAGGTAGAACCATGACTGAATCTAAGCACGCGGTGGCATACCTTATGGGCGCCCTGGGATTGGGCGCGCTGCTGTTTTTCGGATCTGCTTGCGACATGAACTTCGGAAACAGCGGCCGGTACATTCCAGCTCCGCCTCAGCCTAATCCATCCGACCCGCCATCGCGGATCGCACGGTTGAGCTATCTGGACGGGCCGGTTTCCTTCCGCGCGGCCGGCTCCGGAGTTTGGACGCCGGCGGTCTTGAATCGGCCTGTCACCACCGGAGACGAGTTGTGGACCAGCGCGGGAGCGCGCGCGGAACTTCATCTCGGATTTGCGGCCATTCGTCTCAATGAGGGAACCGATTTTGGAGTCCTGGAATTGAGTGACAATGCGTTTCAAGCCAAGCTGATGCAAGGCGTGATTCGATTCACGGTGCGGCGCCTGGAGCATGGAGACGCCTTCGAAATCGACACTCCGAACGCGTCCATCACTCCCTCCCAAGCCGGCGAATATCGCGTCGAGGTTAGCCCGAAAGCCAACACCACTGCGCTGATCGTGCGCTCCGGCGAGGCCGAAGTCACGAACCCGAGGCTCGCGTTCGAGGTGCCGACCGGACAGCAGGCTCGCGTAGACCACACTAAGCTAATGGGTAGGAATGTCACTCCCGCCCCCCTGGCCGACCGTTTCGATCAGTTCTGTCAAATGCGGGATCACCTGGAAGAACACGCCGAGTCCCAAAAGTATGTTTCCTCCGGTGTCATCGGAGCGTACGATCTGGAGGACTGCGGCATCTGGCTTACGAGCCCCACGCTGGGCGCCTATTGGACGCCGCGATGCGTCGCGGCCGGGTGGGCGCCATACCGGGTTGGCCGCTGGGCTTGGATCGAACCCTGGGGCTGGACCTGGATCGATGACGCGCCATGGGGTTTCGCTCCGTTCCACTACGGCCGCTGGGCTTCCATCGACGGGGCATGGTCCTGGATACCAGGGCCGGTGCGCGGCCAGGCAGTTTTTGCACCCGCATTGGTGGTGTTCGTTGGAGGCACGGAGCTTGGCAGCGCCGCTGTGGCGTGGTTTCCGTTGGCTCCAAAGGAGATCTACGTTCCCGCATATCGGGCCAGCCTCAGATATCTCACGAATTTGAATCCTCTGGCCGAGAGCCTCCCCACCATCGAACCCACAATCTTGCCGCGCCAACCGTACGCCAACCGCGTTGCGCCAAACGCCATGACTGCGGTGCCGCGCGCGGTCTTCACCTCGGGGCGGCCAGTAGAGGGTTCAATTTTAGTGGTGGGATCGCGGGCGGCCGCCGCTCAACAGCTAACCACGTCATTCCCGCCGGTGGTGCCCGAAGCCGCGAGCTTGTCAGGTCGACTCCCGGCAGGCACCCGTGTGGCGAGGCCGCCCCAGGAAAGCTCCCAGCGTCAGGTAGTGCTCCGTCGTTCCCCGGCGCCTACTCCCATTCCGTTCGAAAGCCGGTTGCCGCTGCTCGAATCCCATCCCGGACAGCCGCTGGATCGCGAAACGGTAGAGCAACTTCGTAAGGGCCAAGAACCGGAACGATGAGTCCGCGTGGTAATCCAAATGCTGCTCGCCAGGGCGTGATCGCCAATCTAGAAGCGCCAGGCATTGATGCGGAAAGGCTGGAACAGTACCTCAAGTCATTGCTGGGCAACGACATCATCGTCGATGGCTTCGTTTCGCTGGCGCAGTCAGCCGAGAACCTGGTCAAAGGCTTCGGTTACGGCACTCCGCTGCGCGTGGATTACAAAATTCCCGGCGGCGCCATGCAAAGCGCCGTGCTTCATACCATGAGCCCGGGGCCATTCGGGCACGAACACATGGCGGATCGCGCCCGGATTCTGCTGTGGTCTCACCGCGCCTTCAATCGCCTACCGCGGCATGTTCGATCCTTCGATGTAGGCGGTTTTGAGCGCGATGGAAGTCTCCACTCGCTGGCCAACGTCGAAGAGCTGTACCTGCTGACCGAATATGCCGAAGGTCAGGCCTATGCATGCGATCTGGAGCGCCTGCGCGACTCCGGCACGCTGGCCGATCTGGACCTGGCTCGAGCCGACGCCCTGTGCGACTACCTGGTGGACATTCATCGCCCGGGCGTCGAGAATCCCGATCTATACATCCGGCGCAGCCGGGAGCTGGTGGGCGACGGCGAATGCATCATGGGGCTCTGCGATTCCTATCCGGATCACCCTTTGTTCACGCCGCAGGTGCTGGAACAGATCGAGCACCGGGCTGTAGCCTGGAGATGGCGCTTGAAGGACTACACGCACCGGCTGCGGCAGGTCCACGGAGACTTTCATCCCTGGAATATCCTTTTCGGCCAAGGGACTGACTTCCGTCTATTAGATCGGTCCCGCGGCGAATACGGCGATCCGGCTGACGACGTCACCTGCCTCACCGCCAATTACTTGTTCTTCTCGCTCCAACGCACTGGACGCCTGGAGGGCATCCTTGAAACGTTGTGGCGGCGTTTCTGGAACCGGTATCTGGAAAAGACCGGCGATCGCGAGATGCTCATGGTTTCAGCGCCGTTCTTTGCGTTTCGCGGCCTGGTTATGGCCAGCCCGGTCTGGTATCCGCATCTCGCGGACGAAGTGCGGCGGAAACTGCTGAACTTCATTCTGAACGTGCTGGAATCCGACCGGTTCGATCCCGCGCTGGTCAATACTTACTGTGGGGGATAACAGCAGGGCGTTTGCGGTATGGATTACGGGCCTTCCGGCCTCCGGAAAATCCACCTTGGCGCGCGCTCTCAAGGTCCAGCTTGCCGAGCGGGGAGTGAATGCGGCGGTGCTGGAATCCGATGCGCTCCGGCGAGTGCTATCCGACCAGCCGCGCTACGACCCGCAGGAACGCGACGCCTTCTATCGGTTGCTGGCCTACATGGGCGCGCTCCTTACCGAACATGGAGTGCCCGTCATTATCGATGCGACCGCGAACCGGCGGGAATATCGGGATCGTGCGCGGCAACAAATCCCGCGATTCTTGGAAGTCTACGTCGAGTGCCCGCTCGAAATCTGTATGGCGCGCGATCCCAAAGGAATCTACCGCCAGGCTCGCGAAGCAACAGCCGCGAATGTTCCTGGCTTGCAAGCGGCTTACGAACCTCCCGAGGCTCCAGATGTTGTCGTGGCGGGCGACACAGAATCGCCCGACACCGCCGCGGCCCGCACCGTCGCGAAGCTGGCCGAAAAAGGCTATCTGTAGATTCTAAGCGTGCTCCGGAACCAGCGCGGGCCGCACCACGAATTGCTTCTCCAGCACCTCGAGCTTCTCCACGATCCCGGTGTACTCCAGCTCGCTCATCGGCAACATGGCCGCGCCAAAGAAGCCTTGCCGCCGCATCTCGATCGACTTGCGGGCCACATGATCGCGCACTTCGTTCCAGAACGGTTGCGCGAAATTGTCCACTCGCTCGGTCAGCATCCCGTTGTGGACGCAATAGCCGGCGCAGCTCACGATGGGAGGGCCATCGAAATAGCTGATCCCGGTGTTCACCGCGACCGGCATCAGAGGCATCTGGTGCGACCCACGCATGCCGCCCGCGACGAAATGGCCGATCGCATATGGCGTCAGCACCTCGCCGGTGGCCGGGAAATTCATCTGCACGCGCACCAACATCACCGGATCGTCCTTGCCGGTGTATTTACCGGCGATATTGTGCAGCCGAGTAGTGGCCACCGCGACGGCCTGCTCGCCGCTGGCCCGCGACCAGATCGACTCCACTACGAAACGTTCCGGATCGCGCAGGAGTGCCGCGATGTCGTACAGCTGCTCGGGCGCATTGAGCTCGATCACCCGGTCGCCTTCGGTAAAGTTCACGTCCATGATGACGAACTTGAAACCCTGGGACATGTGCGGTGAAAGCAGCAGGCCGGGCGTGTTCATGGGGTCTGCGAAAGCCAGATACAGTGGCAAATTGTAGGCGCCGGGATCGGTCTTATCCGCGGCGAAGAACAGGAACGGCTCGTTTGGACGCTCCTCGATCTCCATTTCAGCCACCGCCGGACCCATCCCCTTCACGTTTCCGGAAAACGAGTCCTTCAGCAGGTCCTGACCGGCTCCGTATAGCCCCTGCTGTTTGGCCACTGCGGTTCCTTCCAGAAATGCGTTCCAAGCCAGATTGTGAACATCTTCGTTTCCTTCGCCACGGCGATGAGTCATTAGAATTGCCACATCGTCGCCGGTGTGGCTGATGTTGTAGTCGATCAGGAAATTGATCCCGTTCTTGTGAATGTACGCTTCCACTGTTTCCAGCAGACGCCGCGATGGCGCGACGTGCCCGCCGATCGATCCGATATCCGCCTTGATGACACTAAGAGTAAGCTTCATGTCAGTCCTCCGGCGAAAATGTTGCAAGAACCAGACCAGTGGATCGAGCCCTGAATAACCCGGGCCGTCGGCACTTTCGAGCGGCATGGTGCGAACCATGGCACACCCTAAGTGCGCTAACTTCCGCGACTAACCCCGCTCACGCCTTACACTGGAAGCATGGCCAAACAATACCAAGCTGCACCGGCACTCACCATCGACCCGAATAAAAAGTACAGCGCTACGTTAGACACTTCTAAAGGCAAAATCACCTGCGAGCTGTTCGCCAAGGACGCGCCCAAGACCGTCAATAATTTCGTTTTCCTGGCGCGCGAAGGCTTCTATGACGGCACCGTTTTTCATCGCGTCATCGCTAATTTCATGATCCAGGGCGGCGACCCTACGGCTACCGGCACCGGCGGTCCGGGCTATCGCTTTGAAGACGAAACCCGCAATAATCCCAACAAGCATAAGGTCGGATCTCTGTCCATGGCCAATGCCGGACCCAACACCAATGGCAGCCAGTTCTTCATCACGCACGTCGTCACGGATTGGCTGGACGGCAAACACACCGTGTTCGGGCAGGTCACCGAAGGACAGGACGTTGTCAACAAGATCAAGCAGGGCGATCAACTGAAAGCGGTAGTCGTTGAGGAAACGTAGGAAACTCCCGCCGCCGGTCTAAAATAAGGAGATCCATGCCATTTCCGGTCCACCGCATGCGCCGGGCGCGCGCAACCGAACCATTGCGCAGACTCGTCCGCGAGACTCATCTCGCCCCGGACGATTTCATTCTTCCTCTATTCGCTTGTTCCGGAGTGGGCGTGCGCCGAGCCATCAGCTCCATGCCCGGCAATTACCAGCTCTCGGTCGACGAATTGGTGAAGGAGTGCGCCGAAGCGCTGCGGCTCGGGATCGGCGGCGTCATCCTGTTCGGAATCCCGGAAACCAAGGATGAGCAAGCCTCGGGCGCGTACGCCGATGACGGCATCGTGCAGCAGGCCGTCCGCGCCGTCAAGCGCGAACTGCCCAAGCTCCTGGTAATCACCGATGTGTGCAATTGCGAGTACACCAGCCACGGCCATTGTGGCCTGGTGGTGGATGGGGAGGTGCAAAACGATCCCACGCTCGAATGGCTGGCCAAGGCCGCTGTGTCGCACGCCCGCGCGGGCGCTGATATGGTCGCACCCAGCGACATGATGGACGGGCGCGTGGGCGCCATCCGCAAAGCGCTCGATCAATCCGGCTTTCCCAACACCCCCATTCTTTCTTATGCCGCCAAATACGCTTCGGTGTTTTACGGCCCGTTCCGCGAAGCGGCCGAATCGACGCCGCAGTTTGGCGACCGGCGCAGCTACCAGATGGATCCTTCCAATGCTCGCGAAGCCATGCGCGAAATCGAGCTGGATCTGGAGGAAGGCGCCGACATGATCATGGTCAAACCCGCCATGCCGTACCTGGATATCATCCGCCAGGCACGAGACCGTTTTGACGCGCCACTGGGAGCCTATCAGGTCAGCGGGGAATTCAGCATGCTGATGGCGGCCATCCAGAACGGCTGGCTGGACCGCGACCGCGCGATTCTGGAGTCGCTCACTTCGATCCGCCGGGCCGGCGCCGATTTCATGCTGACCTATTTCGCCAAGGACGCGGCGAAACTGCTGGCGTGACCTTACTGGCGCACCGAAAATCCCGAAAGCCTCTCCAGCGCCGCTTCCGATTCATCTACTCCCCGCACCTCGGCCCAGCGCGGCCCTTTCCATAACATCCCGGCCAGCTCCGCTAATTGTTCCGGATGGCCGACCGCGTAGACCTGGACGGTCCCGTCGTCGTCGTTGCGCACCCATCCACTAACGCCCAACTGTTGCGCGGCTTTTTCGGCGAAGTAGCGGAACCCCACACCTTGTACGCGCCCGCGGATCCGGTAGAATCGCGCTACTTTGGCTTCGCTCAAGGTTTCTTGACGAGCGGGTAGACCACAATCTTGCGATAGCCCACCGGGCCTCGATCGCCTTCGAGCAGGATCGGCCCCGGATCCGCCTCGTTCGTATCTACGGCGATGGCCGTGGGTCCGTCGATGGTTTGCTTGTCGATGACACGCATGCCGTTCAGGAAAACGGTCACTTGCCGTCCCACCAGCCGGGCGGACATAGTTTGCCATTCGTCGAAGAGCTTGGCCGCGTTCAGAGTGGGTGCGATGCGCCCCAGTATTGCTCCGCTGGTGAGAGCGGATACCGGCCGATCGGCATCATCGGCCAGCTGCACTTCATAACGGCCGCGCAGCCCCACACCGCTGTTGGCGTGCGGCCCGAGAGTGAACTCCACTTCCACGGCGAAATTCCAGAATTTCTTTTCCGAGACCAAATTGGTGGTGCCCAGGCCATTGGTCAGGATGCCTTGCTTCACCGTCCAGCCCAGCGAGCGTACCGAACCGACCGTTTGCCAGCCGGTCAGGTTATGGCCGTCGAATAGAACCACAGGGTCGCTTCGCTTCCAGGTTGCACTTCCATCATCTTTCTCCGGCAGCAGGGGAGCGCGCACGCCGGTCCACTCCAGATAGGTCGAGGGATCGCCTTCAATTTCGAACGTTCCTCTGAGCTTGCCGTCCTCCAGGCGCGCCCAATACACGCCCTTTTCCGGCCGGTTCTGACGGTAACGGCTCTCGATTCCAAATCGCAACTCGCCGTCGGCGATCGCGATCTTCGGAATCTCCGCGACTATTGTCAGTGGAGCGCCGGTGAACTTGCCCTTGGGATTGGGCGTGCCCGCGCCGGTCACCTCCAGCCACCAACCGCGCGGCGAAGACAGCCCATTGACCGAGATGTCCCAGCGGGCGTTGAATTGTTGATCGTCGACCGTTGCAGCCCAACACGCCATGGCGCAGGCTGCGAGCAACGCGATTCGCACTGCGCCTAATTTAGCAAAGTTCACAGACGTTCGTGTATCCAATCCCGGCGTTTTCAGCTTCGCGCTCCCAGTTGCCCCAGCTCCGCGCGAGTCTGCAGGAACTGCAAGACGTGAGCGCGCGTAACCACGCCTTCCAAATGGTTCTCGGCCACGACGGGGAGCTGGTTCACATCGTCGCGTCCCATGGTCTCCAGGGCTTCCATCACGGGTGTGTAGGGGGTTACGGTATGCAGTTGATCGAGCGGCCGCATGATGTCGTGCAGGGTGGTGTAAGGCCAGCGCGGGCGCTCGATCGCCTTGATCTCGTGCGGCGTCACCAGGCCCTCGACGTGCCCGTCCTGCGCCACCACGTAGCAGCGGCGGCCGGTCCGCAGCAGATACTCCTCGACAAAATTCTGAACGTTCAGGTGTCCGTCCACGGTGGTGCAATCGCGGTCCATCACGTCGCTGACCCGGACATCTTTTAGGCGCGCGCTGAGCGCCACCTGAGCGTAGCTGGCTCCAGCGGCCTGCAGCAGGAACCAGCCGATGAAAGCGATCCACAACCCTCCGATACCGGCCCCACCGAAGAAGCGGAAAATACCGAAAGCAATGAAAAGCAGCGCCACAGCCTGGCCGGTACGCGCGGCCAGCATAGTGGACTTCTCCGCGTTCCCGGTCGACCACCAGATGATGGCGCGCAAGATCCGCCCGCCGTCCAGGGGAAACCCGGGAATCATGTTGAAAGCCGCCAGCATGAGGTTGATGTAGCCCAGCCAGAAGAACATCGCCTCGATGGGCGTGTTGGGCGTGGCGCCCATCTGCCAGCCCGCGCCGTACGCGATGAGAAAACAGATCACACCAATCACGGCGCTCGAAAACGGCCCCACGATGCCTACCCAAAACTCGGTCCTGGCGTCGGATGGCTCGCGTTCGATTTGGGCCACGCCGCCCAAGGCGAACAAAGTGATCTCGCGCGTGGTCAGGCCGTGCGCCCGCGCCACCAGCGCGTGGGACATTTCATGCGCCAGAAGTCCGGCGAAGAATAAAACCGCGGTTACAACCGAGACGGACCAGATCACGGTTTCGCCCCAGTCGGCGTTGGTCTGATGGAACTGCGATGCCAGTGACATCGTGATCAGGAAAGCAATCAGAAACCAGCTATAGTGCAGGCCGACTTCTATGCCGAAAAAGCGTCCTAACCGAATGTTCGATTTCATGCCAGCCTTCCCCGCCCGCACCTGCTCCGGGCGTACGCGTACAAAGTATAATCCAGGCCTCTAGTGGTTGGATCGCCGCCGGCCCGGTTTTGTTGCGTGGAAATTGCGGCGCGATGGCTAAGAGTTGGCGCTGGAAGTAACTTCCAACAGGCCGGACCGTTCCAGCAGCGCGTTGGGGTTGGGATCGCGTCCCATGAAGGAGCGGTACAACTCGGCTGGATCGGCGCTGTTGCCGCGCGAGAGGATGTTCTGGCGGAATCGGGCTCCGGCATCCGGACTGAAAATGCCGCGCGCCTGAAACAGCGTGAACGCGTCCGCGTCCAGGACCTCGGCCCACTTGTAGGAATAATAACCGGCGCCGTAGCCCACCGGGCTGGCGAACAAATGCGTGAAACTCGAGATCATGCTGTAGCGCTCGGGAAGTTTAGCGGGCGAAAATTCCTGCAGGATTCGCTTGGCATAAGCCAGGACATCGCCATGCTTGGCCTGCGAATATTCACGATGCAGGCTTAAA
The DNA here is from genome assembly GCA_035501355.1 of Bryobacteraceae bacterium. Taxonomy (GTDB): domain Bacteria; phylum Acidobacteriota; class Terriglobia; order Bryobacterales; family Bryobacteraceae; genus Palsa-89. The sequence continues at coordinate 27,131 of DATJWJ010000137.1, forward strand.
TCCACTAAACCGAGCCCCAACTGGCGCATTTGCCCATTGGCAGCGCGAAAATTGCGAGCGCTGATCATTTTTTCATACAAATCCTGGGGAATTTCCGCGCCTGTCTGGAAATGCCGGGCGAATAAATCCAGGGCGCCGCGCTCCCAACACCAGTTCTCCATGATTTGCGATGGCAACTCGACGAAGTCCCAGGCCACATTTACGCCCGCCAGGCTGCGCACCTCCACTTTGCTCAGGCAGTGATGCAGCAGGTGGCCGAACTCATGAAAGATGGTCTGGACTTCGCGGTGCGTCAGCAGCGACGGACGGTCGCCCAGGGGCGGAGTCAGGTTGCCGCAAATCAGGGCCGCGTGCGGTTCAAAATAATCGTCGCGCGCGATGCCGGTGATCAGGCTGTCCATCCAGGCGCCGCCACGCTTGTTCTCGCGCGGATACCAGTCGGCATAAAATGCGCCAATCAGCCGGCCGCCGTCGTGAATCTCGTAATACTTGACATGCGGGTCCCAAACCGGGGCCCCTTGCTTTTCCAGCACGCTGATTCCGTACAGACGGTGCACGGTCTCGAACATTCCTTGCACCACGCTCGAGAGCGGGAAATACGGCCGCAAGGCCTCTTCATCGAAATTGTAGAGCGCGGCGCGCTGCTTTTCGGCGTAGTAGGCAACGTCCCAGGGTTCGAGTTCCTTCCCCGCGAAAGCCCGCAATTCCTGATTTTCAGTACGGAAGCGGCCGGCGGTCTTGCGCTTCAGGTCCTCCAGAAATCCCGTGGCTTGCTGGCCTGTGTGCGCCATCCGGTCTTCCAGGACCAGGTCGGCGAAATCGCGGTAACCCAACAGATTGGCCTTCTCGCGCCGCAGCTCCAGAATGCGCAACAGCACCGCAACATTGTCATGCCGCTCATCTACCGCGCGATTCACATAAGCTTCGTAAACCTGCCGCCTGATCTCGCGATCGTCCAGATAAGTCATGAGCGCGATGTAGCTGGGAGCTTGCAGCGTAAATCGCCAGGAGGGTTCCTGGAGATCCTTGGACGCGGCGCCGGCGCGCGCCATTGCCACCGCGCCCTCGGGCAGGCCCGCCAGCTTTTCCCGATCGCGAATTATCAGCTCAAATTCATTGATCGAGTCCAGCACATTTTCGGCGAATTTGATGGTGTGCTTAGTGAGCTCGACATCGATCTCCGCGATGCGTTTCTTTCCGGCTGCGTCCAGTTCCGCGCCATGCCGCCGGAAATTGTCCATTGTTTTTTCCAGAAAACGCCGGCGCGTACCCGTCAAGTTCTTGGCTTCTTCGGTTTGGGAGTAGGATTTCACCGTATTCCAGAGAGCCTCGTTCAGCGGCAGGGAGGAGTGGAAGGCGCTGACTTCAGGCTGCACGTTGTTATAAGCTGCGCGCAGCTCGGGCGAAGTGGTAACCGCCTCCAGGTGCCGCACCACGCCCATGGCGTAATCCAGCGGGTCGGTCAGGCTGTCCAGCGGCTCCATGGTGTTGGCGAAGGTACGCGGCGGCTGCTCCGATGTCAGCCGGTCCAACCGTTCGCGCGCCTCGCGCAATAACTGCGCAATCGCCGGTTCGACATGTTCGGCCCGGATCCGGTCGAAAGGGATCTGAAATTGAATGTGGAGCAGAGGGTTGGAGTCAGCCATTCACACTATATTGATATTATGACAATCCGCTAAGCTTCGCCGCCCGGCTCTGGGGTCCTGGCCCTGCGGCGGGTACTTTCAACCCACTTGGCGGGAACAATGCCCGCATGTTCCCGCGTATTCTAAGATTGAGTGCCTTCCGATTATGCGATTGAAACAGCGGGTCTGACCAAGATCTACCGGTCACGGTGGACTGGCCGCGAAGTGCGGGCCGTAGACGACATTTCGCTGCGGATCGCGCGCGGCACCATTTTCGGTCTGCTGGGTCCCAACGGCGCGGGTAAAACCACTTTCGTAAAACTGCTGCTTTCGGCAACCCATCCCAGCGCGGGCAGTGCCCTGCTCTTCGGCCGGGACGCGCGCGTTCCGGAAGCTCGCCGGCCGATCGGATACCTGCCGGAAAATCATCGCTTCCCGACTTACTTCACCGGCGAGGGCATGCTCGATTTTTACGCCGCTCTATCCGGCCTGGACGCGCAGCAGAGGAAAAAACTGATCCCCGAGCTGCTGGAGTTGGTGGGCCTGGCGCAGTGGGGCAGCGTGCGGCTGGGCAAATATTCCAAGGGCATGCTGCAGCGGGTGGGGCTGGCACAGGCGCTCATTCATTCGCCGTCGCTCCTGATTCTCGACGAACCTACCGACGGCGTCGATCCGGTAGGACGCCGGCACATCCGGGATATTCTGACGCGCTGCGAAGAGAAAGGCGTCACCATCTTCATCAACTCGCACTTGCTGGTGGAAGTGGAATTGTTTTGCCGCGAGGTGGCGATCCTGCACCAGGGCAAAGTGGCCGTGAGCGGCAAAGTGACGGACTTGATTGCCGGGAAAGGATATCGCTTGACGATCTCGCAGGCCCCGCAGAATCTGTTGGAGCAATTGCGCTCCCAAGCGACGTCCATGGCGGCGCGCAACGGGCTGGTGGATTTTCAATTTCCCAGCCGGGAGCTGGCCAACCAGGCTTTGGATCTGGTGCGCGCCGAGCACTGCGAGGTGGAGGCGCTGGCGCCAACCACCAGCACGCTCGAAGATGTCTTCGTGCGGACCGTGGAGAACGGAGCGAAATGATGGCGACCCTGGCCTTGATCCGCGACACGTTTCGCGAAGCTTTCGCACGCAAGATTTTTTGGGGCTTGTTCGGGCTTTCTGTCGCGATGATCCTGTTCTTCCTGTTTCTGTTGAAGATCGATCTGGTGGAGGGCGGCGTGGCGACGGTGTCGTTGTTCGGCCGGACCGCCAACCGCAGCACCGACGTCGAACGCATCGTGCGCGGCGTTTACGGCGGAATTGCGACGTTCCTTTATACCTGGGGCATGTTTCTGTCGGTGTTCGCATCCGCCGGTCTGATTCCGAGTGTGCTGGAACCTGGCCGCATTGAATTGCTGTTGTCGAAGCCAGTGTCGCGCACGCACATTCTGCTGGGCCGCTACCTGGGGAACGTGCTGGTGATCTCATCCAATGTGGCGTTCCTGGTTTTGGGAATCTGGACCATCCTGGGCGTGAAGACCGGAATCTGGTCGCCGACGTTCCTGATCTCGATTGCGACCACCGTCTTCATCTTCGCCGTGTTGCTGGCGGTGGTGGTGCTGGTCGGCGTGATCTTCGAGAGCGCGGCGCTGGCGACCATGATCAGCGTGGCGCTGATGATCATCAGCGCGATTCTTGCGCAAACCAGCACCATGCTGCGCCTGCTATCGTCGGAATGGTCGCGCGATCTTTGGAAGGGACTGTACTACGCGTTGCCGAAGATCTGGGATCTGGGGCGCATCACGCTGAACGCCATTCAGGATCGAACTTTCCAAGACTACATGCCCATCTGGAGCTCGGCACTGTTTGCCGCGGTCGTGTTGATGGGGGCATTGCAAATATTTTCGAGGCGCGATTTTTGATGCGGGCGCTCGCTGCTGTCGCGCTGTGCCTGGCGCTAGCTGGTTGTCAACCCAAGAAACCCGGCCTGCTGCATATCGATCCCGCGCTCGAATCCCTGGTTCCGCAAGACACGGTATTCGTCGCGGGCGCCAATCTGGACGCCATCCGCGACACGACCGTTTACCGGGAGCTGCTCAGCCGAGCTCCGCTTCCGCAATTGGACGATTTCGCGCGCCAAACCGGTCTCGATCCGCGCAAGGACCTGTCGCAGATCCTTTCCTGTTCCAACGGCAAACGCGGCTTGCTGATGGCGCGCGGAAAATTCAACCGGAAGGATTTGGAAGCGCGCCTGGAACAGCAGGGCGCCAAGCCGATCTCCTATAAGAATCACCGGCTATTCGGCAACGAAAATCAGGCCATCATGTTCCTAAGCGACTCCACCGCGGTGGCCGGCCCGACCCCCGACTTGCGCTCAATCCTGGACGGGCGCACCAAGGGAGGACTACCAGCCCCGCTCCGCGATTTACTGCGCACGCTTCCACCAAGCGACCAGATCTATGCGGCTCTTAACGGCAGCCTCTCAGGGTTGAATATCGCGGCGCCGGAGAACAGCAATCTCGCCAACATCATGCAAGCTCTTCGATCCGTGAACAGCGCGACGCTCGGCATGGACCTAAGCAACGGCCTTCAACTGATGGCAGCGGTGACCTGCAATACCGAGCGCGATGCCAAGTTCGTGCACGACTTGCTGAAGGGGATCATCGGCCTGGGACGGTTGAATACCCCGGATAATCAGCCGGAAATGCTGAAACTTTACGACGCCATCCAGGTCACCCAGAAGCAAACGCGTACCGAAGTCCAGGCCAATATCTCGCAAGACCAGGCCAACAAGTTTCTGGATCTCTGGCTCAAACGCTGAGGCGCTGAAATTTTCAAATCTTCAGCAGGCGGATGTTTCCGTTGGATGTAGTGAGATCGATTCTCGCGCCGCCGCCTCCAATGGTTCCGTCGATGTGGCTGCGGGAGAGCTGGCCGTGGGTGAGAATTTCAAAATCGCTGCGGATCGATCCGGTAGAGCTGGTGGCTGCGTGCAGGGCCGCTCCGGCGCCCTCCCGCATGCGTAGCGTAACGGAGCCGTTGCTGGTTTTGGCCACCACATCGTTCGAGCGCGGGGAATCCAGTTCGAGCTCGATAGGTCCGTTGGAAGTGGCCAAATGGATCAACTGGCCGGCTTCAGAATCCGCCAGGTGGACATGCACGCCGCCATTGGACGTTTCGGCCTGGAGCGCGCCGTGGGCATTTTCGGCGTGCACGCTGCCGTTGGATGTGTGGAACGTCATGCGCCCGTTCACGTCGTTCACCTCTACGCTCCCGTTGGATGTATGCGCATCCACGTTGCCGCGAATTTTGGCCAGGTGAACCGAGCCGTTGGAGGTGGTGAGATGAGTGTCGCCCTCCACGTCCTCCACGCGAATGGAGCCGTTGGAGCTGCCGATACTTTCCAGCGTGGTGCGGCGCGGCACTCGAATACTGTATTTCGCTCCGGTGCTGCCCATATGCACACCGCCCGGCCGGACGGTCCTCACCTGGACTGCATTTCCGCCGTTCGAAGCCTCGATCTTGATCGCGTTGAGCAGCTCCTGGCTGGATGCATATTTGGTCCCTGAGATGTCCACCGTGTTCTGGTCCCAGCCGGTGATCTCCACCGAGCCGTTGAAATTGTCGACGTTCAGCCTTCCTCCGGCGGTTTGCGGATAGCTGTAATGGAAGTCCTCACGAGAGCGTCCGCTGTCAGCGGCCGACGCGAGCGCGGCAGCGCACAGCAATAGGAACAACTTTCTCATCGTTGCACCTCTCCGGCAATGGACGTAGCCGCGGCCGAAGGGTTAGCGCCATGGTAACAACCTGTCCGCGCAAGCGTCCTAAGTTCGTGGAACATTTGCAGGAAGACGAGCGCCGCGAAGCGCAATACGATCCGCGCAACAAGCGATCGGCCGTCCCTAAGCGTGTCACTCTATCGTTTTTGTGGATTGTATTGATCTTCATAGCCCTCGGCTTGACTGCGATTCTGGTCATGCTGCGAACGCAGTTACCCGGCCGGTAGTCTCGTCCAAACGAAACGCCTCTCGGCAAACGCCTGTCAAACAAGTGAAGTGGCCCACACGGGTTTGGGCGATTTCCATGCCCGAAGACGAACTAATACTCAACGATACCGAAGCAGTCAGCCGCCCGCCCGACATCGCCGCCACTACCGAGGCGCTCGAACAGAACTCGGGAGCCTGGACGAGTTTCGTCCTGACCGCGCTGCTGGTGCTGGCCTGCTTCTACACGCTCTACCTGGCCAAAGCGTTCCTCGCACCAGTTGTCTTAGCGGTGGTTTTCAATTCCCTGCTGAGCCCCTTTGTCCGTGCGCTCAAAAGAGTCCATATACCCGAAGCGCTGGGGGCCGCAGTGGTGATGCTGGCGGGACTCGGTTTGGCGTCCTCGGTGATCTACGAGCTATCCGGATCGGTGAGCGATTGGGTGGGGCGCGCTCCCCAGATTCTCGGCAAAGTCTCGACCGGTCTCCAGCGATGGAAGGCGCCGGTGGAGAGAGTTACGCAAGCCGGCGAGCAGGTCAGCAAGATCACCCAAGTTACAGCGCCGGCGCCGTCTGCTAAGCAACCTCCGCAAGTTGAGGTCAGGCAACCCGGCATTTTCGAGGGTATTGTGAGCAAAACACGAGATCTCGTTCTAGGGCTGCTGGTGTTCCTCATCTTGCTTTTTTTCCTGCTGTCGTCAGGCGATCTGTTCTTGCGCAAACTGATCCATGTTTTGCCTCGCTTGCAAGACAAGAAACGCGCGGTATTGATCATGCGTGAAATCGAGGATCATATTTCCCAGTACCTGATCACCGTGGCGATGATCAACGCTTGTCTGGGCTTCGCCGGCGGTCTGGTGTTCTGGGCCTTCGGCATGCCCAATCCGGTGCTGTGGGGCACGCTGGCGTTCGCGTTGAATTTTGTTCCCTACCTCGGCGCACTCACCGAGATCGTCATCGTCGGACTGGTTGCCACCGCCACGTTCCCGGAGCTCAGCCGCGCGCTCTTGGTGCCCGCTTCTTATCTCGGGCTCGCCGCCATTGAAGCCAATCTGTTCACACCGTTTGTTATGGGTCGACGCATGACCCTGAACCCGGTGATCATCTTCGGCGCGGTGACGTTTTGGGGGTTTCTTTGGGGCATTCTCGGAATTTTTCTGGCGGTACCGGCGCTGGTGATGTTGAAGATCTTCTGCGAGCATGTTCGACCACTGGCGCCTATCGCCGAGTTTTTAGGTTAGGCGTTGGTAATTCAACTGCTCTCCAGAACGCGGAGGCTCGATGAAATATATCGTCGCGTGGATGTTAGGCGTGCCCGGCTTTCTGATCGTCATTTGGTTTCTCTTCAATCATGCGCACTAAATCGGATCTAACCTGAAGCATCCAAAAGGGGTGAACAATGCAATCGAACAATGGATACAGCTATTTCTTCTTAGGTCTTGGCGTCGGAGCCGCAGCCGCCCTGCTATTTGCTCCCAAGGCGGGCTCCGAAACCCGGAACTATTTACAATCTAAAGCCGAGGACGCCGCCGGGCGTCTGAAGGACCAAGGCCAGCGCGCGATGAACCTGGCCAACGAGAGTGTCGAGCGTGCCAAGAGCACTCTGCGCGAACAAGCCGACACGGTATCGCAGGCGGTGGATGCTGGCAAGCAGGCCTACGAGGCTGGCCGGCGAGCCTTTAACGATCGAGTCCAGAGCTAATCGTCATTCTCCGCTCTGTTGCAGCAGCTTCGCTACTAGCGCGGTCCAACCGGTTTGATGGCTGGCTCCCAGGCCGGCGCCGTTGTCGGCCTGGAAATATTCGTAGAACAGAATGTAATCCCGGAAGTGGGGATCGGTCTGGAATTTCTCGGCGGCTCCAAAGGCGGGCCGCCGGCCGTCCTTATCGCGCAGGAAAAGGCGCGAGAGACGGCGCGAGAGCTCGGCGGCCGCTTGCGACAGATTCATGGAGACGCCCGAGCCGGTGGGGAATTCAATTTGAAATTCGTCGCCGAAGTAGTGGTGATAGCGCTGCAGCGATTCGATGATCAGGTAGTTGATCGGGAACCACACCGGCCCGCGCCAATTGGAGTTACCGCCGAATAATTCGTTGGTGGATTCGGCCGGCTCGTAATCGACACGGTATTCCTGCCCGTCCATCTGCAGCACGAACGGGTGGTCTTTGTGATAGCGGGAGATGCCGCGGATTCCGTGCGGCGAAAGAAATTCGTTCTCGTCCAGCATGGTCTCCAACACGCGGCGCATGCGTGCGGGCTGCACCATCGACAGCAAAATTCGTTCCTCGACGCCGTGCCGGGTGATGGACGCGATATTGCCGCACAGGTCCGGCCGGTGCTTGACGAACCAATTCATGCGGCGCTTGAATCCGGGCATCTTGTCGATGGCGGCGGATTCCAGCGTGCCGACCGCGCACAGCGGGAGCAAGCCTACCAGCGATCGGACGCGCAACGGAATCTTGCGCTGGTCGGGCAGCCGCAGCCAATCGTAATAGAATCCATCCGGCTCGTTCCACAGGCCGTGGTCGCCCAGGCGATTCATGGCGCTGGCGATATACAGAAAATGCTCGAAGAATTTACTGGCAATGTCTTCGTAGGCCGGGTCGTGCGGCGTAAGCTCGAAGGCGATGCGCAGCATAGTGAGGCAGTACATGGCCATCCAGGCGGTGCCGTCGGCCTGTTCGATAAATCCCCCGGTCGGTAAAGACTTGCTGCGGTCGAAGACGCCTATGTTGTCGAGTCCCAGGAAACCGCCTTCGAAGATGTTGTTACCTTGCGAGTCCTTGCGATTGACCCACCAGGTGAAATTCATGAGCAGCTTGTGAAAAGCGGATTCCAGGAATTCATAGTCCGGTTTTCCGGTGAGCTTTTGATCGATTTGGAATACGCGCCAGCAGGCCCAGGGGTGGACCGGCGGATTCACGTCGCTGAATTCCCATTCATAAGCCGGCAGCTGGCCGTTGGGTGACTGATACCACTCCCGCAACAGCAAACCGAGCTGGCGTTTGGCGAAATCCGGATCGATCAGCGCGAAGGGGATCATATGGAAAGCCAGATCCCAAGCCGCAAACCACGGATACTCCCATTTGTCCGGCATGGAAAGCACGTCGTCGCTGTAGACGTGGATCCAGGTGTGATTCCGCCCCTGCAGGCGTTGCGGCGGAGGCGGCGGGCCGGACGGATCGCCCTTCAGCCATTGCTCCACCACGTAATGGTAAAACTGTTTGCTCCACAGCAAACCGGCGAACGCCTGGCGTTGCACCATGCACGCGTCGTCCGACAAACTGGCCGGGGCAAAGCTGTAGAAGTCGTCAGCTTCCTCGCGGCGCGCGACGAAAACGCGATGGTGATCCGGCGCCGCCTCATCGCCAGCGTAGAGCCGGAAATGGAGCACTTTGCATTCGCCCGCGCCCAGTTCCAGGGAGTACAAGCCGCAGGCTTTGGTGCCGTTGTCGTCCGGATTCACCGCGCCTGTTTCTTTTTCAATCAGGTAGCGATGGAAGGCGTCCTTGGTGTAAGGCTCGCCGTTGTCATAGTTGAACAGGCGTTTCGTATTGCTGACATTCTCGGTGAACAACAGCGGCGGCGCATCTTCGAGCCACAGCTTGAATTCGCCCAGAGTCTGCTCGCGGGCCACGATGGTCTGGGAGTCGAAGCGTTCCAGCTCGGGGCGCGGTGTGCCATAACCCCAGCTCCAGGTGTTGCGGAACCAGAGCGTGGGCAGCAGATGGAGCGGCGCCTTAACGGGGCCGCGGTTGATCAGCGTTACGCGCACCAGAATGTCGTCCACGTCGTGCTTGGCATATTCAACCAGAATGTCGAAGTAGCGATCCTCGCTGAAGATTCCCGTGTCCATCAATTCGTACTCGCCCAGTTCGCGCGAGCGGCGTCGATTTTCGCTCACCAGTTGCGCGTAGGGAAATTCGGATTGCGGGTATTTGTACAGGCACTTCATGTAGGAGTGCGTGGGCGTGGAATCGAGGTAATAGTAGTATTCTTTAACATCCTCGCCGTGGTTGCCTTCCGGGCCCGAGAGGCCGAACAGGCGCTCCTTGAGAATCGGGTCGCAGCCGTTCCAGAACGCGAAGGCGAAGCACAGCCGTTGGTGGTTGTCCGAGATGCCCGCGATTCCGTCTTCGGTCCAGCGGTAGGTGCGGGAGCGGGCGTGATCGTGCGGGAAAAAATCCCAAGCGGTTCCGTCCGGGCTGTAGTCTTCGCGCGGATTGCCCCACGCTCGTTCGGTGAGGTACGGACCCCAGCGCTTCCAATACTTGACTCTGTTCTTGGCCTCGATCAGACGCGTACGCTCGGCGTTCATCCTTTTTTATGAAACCACACGAGGCGCGCCGGACTTCGGCAGGAATACGGCGAGGAACGATTCACGCCGGCTTGCGCGCCGTCAGGCTGCGCGTCGGCACACACCACAGTAGCGTGAGCGGAGACACACGAATGTCCTGGTAGCCGAGCTGTTCCAGCTGCTTGGCGTACTGCCGCGTGTAGAAGATGTCGAAGATCGCAAGATAGCCGCGCGGCTTGAGAACGCGATCGATTTCTCGCACTGCCTGGATTCGTTCGGGTTTGTAGCTGATGTTGTGCAATGCGAGACTCGACAGCACGACATCGAAGCTGCCATCGGCGAACGGGAGTTTCCGGGCGTCGCCGGTTTCAATCTTGACGCGCTTCTCAACGCCCTCTGCTTTGGCGTTGGCGAGCGCAGCTTCGGCGGTGTTACCGGAGAGATCTTGCGGATTCCAGAGATCGATGCCGGTGGCCTTCCCGCTTTTGAGCCGTTTGGCCGCGCCGATCAGGAACAGGCCCCGCCCGCAGCCGACATCCAGGACATTTTCGTCGCCGCGCCAGCGGATGCTTTCCAGAATCAGATCGCGTACTTTGACTTTCGCGATGCGGCTGCTCAGATACATGACCAGCGCCGCGAAACCGAACGAGAGCCCGATGATGGCCAGCGAAACAGCCAGCGGGACAGCCGCGGACGGGTTGCTGGTGCGATTGACGAAGTAGAGTACGACGGCCACCGCGAGCATAAGAAGCGCGCGCGACGTGAGGCGGCGAACCATTCTGGGGGCATCTAGGCCGTAATCGATCCTGGGCATAAGAAGAAGAGGAGCCGACGCTCCTTTTTTATTACGCCACAGTGTGGAGGCTCCAGAGGCCTTGACGCATTCTCCGGTTTTGCGGCGAGTGGCGTTATTTTAATCTTTGGCTTCTTGCCCGCGCGGGAGGACCGGGAGGAGATCGTATTCAGGATAGGGCATCGAGAAGCGGGCTACAGGCGAGAACAAAAGTCATTCCAATTGATCCTTGAGAACACTGCTAACATCTAATCGCTATGAAATCGCTCGCCTCGATTCTGTTCTTGGCTTACCTGGCCACGCCGTTGCTTGGGCAACCGGTCATCTACTATCGCGGCATAGTCAACGCAGGAAGCTATATGCCGTCTGGGCTTCCCAGTGGATCTATCGCGCGCGGTTCGGTGTTTACAATTTTTGGGCGAGGACTCGGGCCCGCGTCCAGTCCGTCTCTCAGCTTTCCACTCGGCACTTCACTGGCCGGCGTCGCAATCCAGGTGATTCAAGGCAGTTCTTCCGTCAGCGCCATTCCTGCATATGTCAGCGGCTCACAGGTCAATGCCATCATGCCATCGAACACGGCTCTCGGCGTGAATTCAGTGCGCGTGGTCTATAACAATCAAACCAGCAATTCGATACCGGTCAACATCGTGAACTCCAGTTTTGGAATCTACACCGCAACTGGCACAGGCATAGGACCCGGTATTTTTCAAAACTACATCTCCGGCCAAACTCCTCACAATACCAATACTCTGGCCGCGAAACCCGGGCAACTGGCGATTCTCTGGGGCACTGGCCTAGGACCGGCGCCTTTCCCGGACAATGCCGCTCCCACTGTTATGACCCTGCCCACCAAGACGGAAGTGTTCGTCGGTGGCATCTCCGCTCAGGTCGCTTACTCGGGCCGCAGCGGTTGCTGCGCTGGATCGGACGAAATCCAGTTCACCGTCCCAGCTAACGCGCCCACGGGATGCTGGGTCCCGGTGTATGTGCGGACCGGTGGGACCATCGTCAGCAATGTCACCACTATGGCCATCGATCCCAGTGGTGCACAATGCGCCGAGCCGGCCAACGCCTTCGCGCCGCCATTGATCAATGGTGGCAATCTCGGCGTCATTCTCGCCATGCGGCACTCGGTGAACGAAGACCTTGGGACCAGCTCACCCGTGGAGGCAGTGAGCGACTATGTCTGGGAGATCATGACCAAGCAAGCTGCGGGCCCCTTTAATTTCAACCCGATCTTATCGATTCCTCCGGCGGGCACTTGCACCGCCTACGGAAGTGCAGGTGACCTGGGCACAACCGCCTTAC
>DATJWJ010000138.1:0-6793 GCA_035501355.1 Bryobacteraceae bacterium
CGCCTGGATTACACGGCCAGCGAACGCACGCAAATGAGCTTGGAGTATCGATTCCGCGCCGATCGCGACACCAACCTCCCGGCCGCCACCGGGCAGCTCAGCGCGCCTTCCGATTTCCGCAACGCTACCATCGACGATCACGATGCGATATGGAACATGACCTCGACCTTATCGCCGCGCCTGCTCAACCAGGCGTTGGTGCAGTTCGCACATCGCGCTTTCGACTTCCCGTCGGTCACCTATGAGCCGCAGCTCGAGATCGCCAACACGCTCGACTTCGGCCGGCACTTTAACGCCATCAATGCGGACCAGGAGGCTCGCGTCGAGTTTGCGGACAGCTTGAGCTACGTCCGCGGAGGCCACACTTTCACCTTTGGCGGCGATTTTTCTTACGACCACATCGGGTTCTTCTACGATCCCTTCGACCCAGCCTATGCGGTGTTCCCGAATCTGAATGCCTTTCTCGGCGTAGCGCCCTTCGCCGGTCCTTTTGCTGTCACTTTCGGCTTCTCCCAAGCACCCGACGGCACGCGCCCGCCCGCGCCCCCCGGTTTTACAGGACCCGCCAACCTGCCGATCTTCAACGCTCAGACTCATCCCGATAATGCCTCCCAAAGCTACGCGCTGTACGCGCAGGATCAGTGGCGCGCCACCAAGAGACTCACGGTGAACTACGGCCTGCGCTGGGATCTGGACCACATGCCGCCGCAGTATTTTGACACGTACTACAAGAATTTCGGGCCGCGCGCCGGCGTCGCTTACAGCCTGTTAGACGACAAGCTGATCCTGCGGGCCGGTGCAGGCAGGTATCAAGGCGAGGCCTATTCGGTTCCGTATCTGATCGCGATGGTCGCCGGCGAGGATGCCGACTTCGGCCTGGTTCGCGCCAACGAGGATTACTCCGTTTCCACCAACACGCTGCACAGCCCGTTCTACTCCAACCCTGCGGTCGCGACCACAACGTTGCTGCAATTCCTGAAAACCGGCGCGTATCCTGTACTCAATCCGTCCAACTTCAGTCCAGCGCAGCAGTTCATCTCCACCATCAAGCGCTTCAACCATGGCGGGCCTTTCAGCTATCAATGGAACGGCCAGGTGGATTTCCAGCTCAGCCGCACTACGACACTGTCGGTTAGCTACTTTGGTCTGCGGGGCCTGTTTCTGCCGAGCGCCATCGGCGGGAACGTCGCACCCACCAATCTCACGCTTCCCGATGGCCGAGCCAACTACGCCATCGCGCCCGGCTCGACGGTAGCGCGCACTCTCAACCCGCTCATTTCGCCGCTGTCCTTCTTCTATGACGTCAGCGGCCAGTCCAGCTATCAATCAGGCACCGCCACGCTGAACAAGCGCTTTAGCCATTATTATTCCTTCACGGGAAATTACACCTGGTCGCACACTATCGATAGCGGCGGCGATCCTTCGCTTAACGGAACGCCGCAGGATCCGTATCGCCGGAATTTGGAGAAAGCCAATTCCAAGCAGGACGTCCCCCAGCGTTTCGTCGCGCTGCTGGCAGCCGATGCGCCCGACCGCGGCTGGTTCCGCAACTTCCGCTTCGCGTTGATTGAGAGCGCGCAAGCGGCCAGCTTCTACACCGTCTTCGCCGGCACGGACGTCAATCACGACGGGAACGCCAACACGGACCGGCTGGGGCTTCTGGGCCGGGACACCTATCGCGGCGAAGCGCTGTTCAACCTGGACGTGCGGCTAGCGCGCGTGTTTCGTTTCAACGAAAGGTTCAATGCGGAGCTTTTGGCGGAGGCGTTCAACATCACGAACACGCTGAACGTGACCGACATCAACACCGTGTACGGGGCCGCCGACCCGATCGGGTCTATGCCAGAGCATTTTGGCGACGGCACGGCAGCCCCGCTCGGGAGCTTTGGCAGCATACGCGCCACCAATCCTCCTCGGCAGATTCAATTGGCTGTGCGCCTGAAATTTTAATTCTCATGAAAATTCTAATTGTGTACGCTCATCCGGAACCACAGTCTTTTAATGGCGCGCTCAAGGATCTCGCGGTTGAGGTTCTGGACGGCGCCGGGCATGAGGTCCAGGTCTCCGATCTGTATGCGCTCGGTTTTGATGCAGCCGGCGGCCCGATCGACTTCATCGCTCGTGACGACGCGAGCTGCTTCCGCTATCAGCGCGAGCAGATCCATGCCACCGCGTCCGGGCTTTTTGTTCCCCAGCTGAAAGCCGAAATGGACAAGCTGGTTTGGGCCGATTTCGTGATTTTCCAATTCCCGCTGTGGTGGTTTTCGCTGCCCGCCATGCTCAAAGGCTGGGTGGATCGCGTGTTCGCCATGGGATTTTCTTACGGCCCGCGCGAGCGGCATGAGACAGGCATTTTCCGAGGTAAGCGCGCCATGCTATCCTTCACCACCGGAGGGCCGCCGGCGAGCTATGTTCGGGGCGGTGGAAACGGCGACATCGATGAGCTGCTGCGCCATATTCAATACGGAATGTTTCATTTTGTCGGCATGGATGTGCTTCCGCCCTTCATTGCTTACAGCGCCGCGCGCGTCGATGCTGAGCAGCGCGCCGCGTATCTGGAGGCGTATCGCACCCGGCTGCTGAGCCTGGAGTCAACCGCGCCGATCGAGTTTGGCAAAGCCGCCGGAGCAGGGTGATGCCGGGCGCGAGCATCCGGGCCTCGTTCGCGGCCGTTTACGACCGGCTCTACTCGGAGCGGAACCAAGCACGCCTGGAGCATCTGATCATGGACGCCAGCGTGATCGGATTTCTGGCGCACCTGACTTTTATCTTTTTGTCCCGCACCCTGGCTCATCCGCCCGCCTTGATCGCGGCGGCCGGCAAGAATTACCTCTCAGCCATCTACACGCCGTTCAGCGTAATCCTGTTTTACGAAGTGCTGATGCTGATAGCGGCTTTGCCGCACTCAACCACGCAATCCATCGCCAAGCAGTACGAGATCGTCTCGTTGATCTTCATTCGCCGCTTCTTCAAGGACATCGCCGAACTGGACGACATCGGCAAGCTGGCGCAACTCACGCCGGACGTGCTGCCGGTCTTCTTCGACGTGTTGGCGGGCCTGTTTATGTTCCTGTTGGTAACCGTGTTTCTGCATGCCGCGCGCCGCCGCGCCGTGCCCGACACTACGCCGGAGGAGTCGCCCGAGCTGAAGCGGTTCATCTCGCGCAAGAAGATGATTGCTGTGGCTCTAACAGTATTGTTGGTTTCACTCGCGGCTTACAGCATGTGGGAGTTCGGCTCCGACATTTCCCAAGTACTCTACCACGGAGCCAAAGCGCGCCTGGATCCGAATACTTTCTTTTATACCGACGTTTTCACGGTGATGATCTTCACCGACGTGCTGATCGTCATCCTGTCGTTGGCTGTCTCGGACCGCTACGAGTTGGTTTTCCGCAACGGCGCTTTCGTCATTTCGACCATCCTGATCCGGTTTTCGCTTACGGTGGCACGCTCGTTTGCGGCGGAGCTGGCGATTACCGGAATGGTTTTCGGAATAGTGACGCTGTTGATTTACAACTACCACACGCGTATTCGGGCGCCGGAGCGGCGAACCGTCTAGACGTGGAACGCCGTGCTCAATAGCAACCCGGCGATCAACAACAGCCCGAACTGCATGTGTAATTTCACACCGCGCAGCCAAACCTGGTGCAATTGCTTCGGCTCGGTTTCCCGGAGCACGGAACGAACCTGCCCGACGGCTTGCGGAACCGCCAGCACAATTAACAACGCGGGCCAAGGCAGGATTCGAGCGAGCACCGCCACGATGACCACCGCGAACGCGACTGCGTCCATTCCCGCCAGGGCATATCCAGCTCCGGGACGGCCCAGCAACGTAGCCAGCGTTCGTTTGCGATGCAAGACGTCGGTATCGTAATCGCGCAGGTCATTGGTATGCATGATTCCGGCCGCCAGCAAGCCGATCGGGATCGCCGCCGCTAACGAACTGGCCGCGAAGCTGTGCATCATCACGTAATAGGCCCCGCACACCATCACCGGTCCCATGAAGATAAACACCGACACAACTCCAAGCGCCTGGTAGCCGTAGCGAATGGGCGGTCCCGCGTAGAAGTATCCCGCCGCCACCGCCGGAATGCCCAGCAGCAGGATGGTCCATCCGCAAAGCCAGGTGAGCAGCAGCCCGCATACGATGCCGCCCGCGAACGAGAGCAGCCCGCCTCGCCGGACTTGTTCGGGTGTGAGCAGTCCCATCCGAAGCACAGCGCTTGAGCCCCGTGGATCGGACACGGGATCGCTGGAAGCCTTGTAGTTGAAGTAAACGTTCGTCAGATTCGTTCCCGCTTGGATGAGGACAGACGCGAGCCAGGCGAGCAAGAACCGATCCAGGTAGAAGTGTCCATCATGCAACGCGACTACGGCGCCCACCGTGACACCCACCGATGAGATCAACAGCGAATTGACCCGGCACGCCTGAAGCCAGACCTTCATATTCTTAGGCCGATTTTATCTCGGTCCACAATCGATCGCGCAGCCGCTGCGTGGCCGGTTCCACTGTTTTGGCCCATTCGCCGCGCGCGACCACGTCCGGCGGTGGGTACAGCGTCGCGTTGTCCCGAAACGCCGGCGGAAGCAGTTTGCGCGCGCCGGCATTGGTGGTGGTGGTGCGTGCAGCTAACGCGTTCGCGGCGGCGATATCGGGGCGAAGCAGAAAGTTGATGAACCGGTGCGCCAGCTCCTGCCGCTTGCTCTCACGCAAGATTACGGAGCTGTCGGGATAGACGGCGTAGCCTTCGGCCGGATACACGAATCCGATTTCGCTCGATGCATCCATGGCCTGCTGCGCGGTTGTATTCCACATGTGCGCCGCCAGCACGTCGCCGCTCACCAGTTGATCGCGCACTTCGGCGTTCAGATAAGCGCGCAGCAGCGGTTTCTGGCGGATCGCTTCTGCCTCGCCGGCACGCAGCTCACTTGGATCGGTCGAGTTGATTGAGCACCCGAGCTTCTTCAGACAAGCGCCCATGGTATCGAACGGATCGTCGAGCATGGTCATGCGCCCGCGCAGCCGCGCGTCCCACATGTCGGCCCAAGCGCGCGGCGGCGGCGCCAGCTTGCGGTTATAGGCAATGCCGGCCGCGGTCACCATGTAGGGAACCGACCACCGCAGTTCCGGGTCCCAGTCGGGCCGTTGGAATCGCTCTTCGACCTGGCCAAGATTACTGAGCAAAGTGTGATCGATCGGCGCCAGCAGTTGATTCGCCAGCATCGGCTTCACGATGTAGTTGGTCGGGAAAACGATGTCCCAGCCGGAATTGCCGCTCATCACGCGCGCCAGCATTTCTTCGTTGCTTTCGTACACCGCGTAGCGCACGCTCGCGCCGCTCTCGGCCTCGAACTTTGGAACCGTGTCCGGCGCAATGTAGGCCGACCAATTGAAGACATTCAGGCGCGGCCGGCGATCCAGGCGGCAAGAGGTCAAGCTGGCGGCGGCGCCCATCAGAAACGTGCGCCGGTTCATTGCGCGCGAAGCCTTTCCGAGATCAGAATGAGCGAACCGAAGCCGAAAACGATCATAGCGGAAATAGCATTGACCACCGGATTCACGCCGCGCCGCGCGATCGCGTAGATCACCATTGGCAGCGTCTCGGAATTGACGCCCGCCACCAGGCTGGTAATTACGTAGTCGTCAAAAGAGA
This sequence comes from Bryobacteraceae bacterium, assembly GCA_035501355.1. Classification (GTDB taxonomy): domain Bacteria; phylum Acidobacteriota; class Terriglobia; order Bryobacterales; family Bryobacteraceae; genus Palsa-89. The sequence continues at coordinate 5,655 of DATJWJ010000138.1, forward strand.
CCGTGAACGCCAGCAGCGCGGCGGCGATGACGCCCGGCAGAATCACGGGCAGCGTGACATAACGGAAGGCTTGCCATTCGTTGGCGCCGAGATCGAGCGCGGCCTCCTCCAGTTGCGCGTCCACCGTACGAAGCCGAGCGATGACGACCACCACCACGAAGGCGATGGAAAACGCCACGTGCGCCAGGATCACGGTGTGCATGCCGAGTTGCACGCGCAGAAATCGAAACAACCATTGATAGAACGCTAAGAGCGAAATGCCGGTTACGATCTCCGGCGTCACCAGCGACAAGTACAGCGATCCGGTGAGCAGCGGCGCGTTCCGCTTCCACAGCCCATAGGCGCACAGCGTGCCGATTACCGTGGCGGCGAGCGTGGCGACGACGGCGATGATCAGGCTGTTCCACGCTCCTTCCATGAGCTGCGTGTCGTTGAGAGCAGCCGCGTACCACCGCATCGAAAATCCCTCCCAGACCGTAAAACGCGATTGGTTGAAGCTGAAAGCCGAGAGAATCAGAAGCGGCAGATGCAGGAACAGATAGGCCGCGAGCGCGTAAATGGAAAGCGCCAGCCCGGTGCGTTTCACACCAGGCCCTCCGGCGTGCGCCGAGCAAACAGCCACAGCAGCGCCATTACCATGGCCATCAATGTCAGCGAAATCGCCGCACCGAAAGGCCAGTCGCGCGCGGTGGTGAATTGATTTTGGATCAGGTTGCCGATCATGACGGACTTGCCGCCTCCCAACAAATCCGGCGTGAGATAGGCGCCCAGGCAGGGGATGAAGACCAGAATCGCGCCGGCTCGAATCCCCGGCCCGCACAGCGGAACGGTGACGTGCGCCAGCGTCGCCCAGGGACGCGCGCCCAGGTCGGCCGATGCTTCGAGCAACGTGCGGTCCAGCCGTTCCAGCGTGGCGTACAAAGGCAGAACCATGAACGGCAGATACGAGTAGACCAGTCCCAGAATGACCGCGCCATCGTTGTACAGCAGCGGTAGAGGATCGTGAATCAGGCCGAGCTTTTCGAGAGCGGTGTTGATGAGTCCCGTGTCGCGCAGCAGAAACATCCAGGCGTAGGTTCGGATCAAAAAGCTGGTCCAGAACGGCAGAATCACCAGGCTCAGATACAAGTTCTTGCGCT
>DATJWJ010000139.1:0-6323 GCA_035501355.1 Bryobacteraceae bacterium
GACGCCGGTTGGCCCGTGATTTTCGATGCCACCCACAGCGTCCAAACACCGGGCGGGCTCGGGCATGCTTCCGGTGGCCAGCCGCGCTTCATCCCCACGCTGGCGCGAGCGGCGGTCGCGGCCGGTGTGGATGGAGTTTTCCTGGAAGTGCATGAAGCGCCTGAGCGCGCTTTATCGGACGGGCCGAATGCGCTGCGTCTGGATCTGTTGGCGCCGCTCTGGGAGAAGCTCCAATCCATCCACGCCCTGCTGCGTTAAATCCCGGGCTTGTTAAACTAAAGGGAACCGTTTCGTAAGGAATTGTGAAGGGCCGAAAACCTTCGGCGCTTCTTAGTGTTAATTCCCGGTGGAAGTTGGCGGTTCAGCGCCGCTATCTGCGCTCTAGCAGATAGTGCACGTAAACGCCAGAAAAATCGGAGGCTTGTCGCGTTAGTGGCTATTCGTACGCCGTTCAGCTTAGGTGCCGCGCTCGCATTGGCGATCGTGCCCCTTCAAGGCCAAGTTAACATCCTAACGGCGAATTACGATAAGTATCGCACTAACTCCAATCTTAGTGAGACGGTGCTCAATCCAAGTACCGTAACTCCTGCCGGGTTCGGCAAGGTTGGCACGTTTCCAGTCGACGGCCAGATTTATGCGCAACCTCTGTATGTTTCGGGAGTCCAGATCGCGGGCGGTGCCCAGCACAATGTCGTGTATGTTGCAACCATGCACAACAGCGTGTACGCCTTCGACGCGGACTCGCCGCAGTCCACTCAGCCGCTGTGGACGGTAAACTTGGGGCCGTCGATCCTTTCCGCCCTGTTCAATTTCACCGACATTCTGCCGGAAGTGGGGATTTTAGGCACGCCGGTGATCGATCCAACGCGCGGCGTGATCTACGTGGTTTCGGACACACTGGCGAATGGCGCGCCGATGTTCAGTCTGCACGCTTTGTCACTGGCGGACGGCAGCGAACAGCTCAACGGACCGGTCCAGATCGCTGCCTCAGTATCTGGAACCGGCGCCGGCAGCGACAGCAACAGTCTGCTCACTCTGGATGCCTCGCTGCATCTGCAGAGGCCGGGGCTGGCGCTGGCCAACGGAGAAGTGTATATCTGCTTCGGTTCACATGCCGATTTGGGCAATTGGCATGGCTGGCTGCTAAGCTACGATGCTTCCAACCTGCAAAATCGAACCGGTATTTTCAACACTACGCCCAATGGCGCAGGGGCTTCCATCTGGCAGAGCGGCCGGGCGCCGGCCATCGACGACAACGGCGACGTCTACGTAGTCACCGGCAATGGAGACTACGACGGCGCATCATCGTTCGGCGAATCCCTGCTGCGCTTGTCCGGCGGCCGAAGGACTGCTCAAGGGCAGAACCATTTGAGCATCCGGGATTGGTTCGCCCCGGCGGATTGGTCCGCGTTGAACGATGTCGACAATGACTTTGGAACCACCGGTGTGATTCTCGTTCCTGGAACTAACCTATTGGTCACGGGGTCCAAGGCAGGGACTTTGTATGTGGTTCCCCGGGATGCGATGGGACACTCCCAGGCCGCCTGGAGCAACATCCAGACCGTGCAAGCCAATCAATGGGGCATGTTCGACATGGCGCTTTGGAACAACGACGTCGCGCCCATCGTGTACCTCGCCGAACCTTTTGCGGCGGTTAAAGCTTTTCCTATACAGGGCGGAAGGCTCAGTTCAACCAGCGCTTCGCAATTCTCGATTTTCGATTCATTCTTCGTAGGACTCGCGGTGTCGGCGGATAAAGGAAAGAATGGTACCGGCCTGCTATGGCTGACCACCGGAGACCCCAGCACCAGCCAAGTCCGGGGAGCCTTGCACGCCTTGGATGCCGGCAATTTATCCAACGAACTCTGGAACAGCGACATGAACCCCGATCGCGACGGATTGGGACGCTTCGCGAAATTTGCGGCACCAAGCGTAGCGAATGGAAGAGTGTATGTGCCGACGTTCTCGAATGCTGTAGTGGTTTACGGGTTACTAAGTGGCCAACAGGCCGGCGCCGCGCCGCGGATCGCAACGGTTACAAATGGCGCTAGTTTCATAGGCGGCCCCGTAGCACCCGGCGAGATTGTCGCAATCTTTGGCGCAAATCTCGGCGTCTCAGAGTTTACGCAGTTCCAACCGGATGCCAATGGCAATGTCGGCACCACTCTGGCCAGCACGCAGGTCCTCGTTAATGGCGTTGCAGCGCCCGTAGTCTACGTTACCGACACGCAGGTCGGCGCCATTACACCCTTTGGCCTCTCCGGCGCGACCGCCAGTTTCCAGGTCGTCTACAAAGGACAAACCTCGGCGCCACTAATCGTGCCAGTCGCGGCCGCCGCACCGGGACTGTTCTCCCAGGATGGCAACGGAGGCGGTTTGGGAGTCATCAACCCGGACGGCGCCCCTAGTTTTCTCAACGATCTTAGCGTTCCAGGCTCGGTCGTGAGCTTTTATGCCACCGGTACCGGACAAACCGTTCCTCCCAGCGTGGACGGCGCGACAACGAACGGAAAGCCCTATCCCACTCCCATACTGCCTGTGACGGTTCTGATCAACGGCCAGAAAGCGCAAGTAGTCTATGTCGGCGCCGCTCCGGGACTGGTGGCTGGCGTCCTGCAGGTGGACGTGGTGGTTCCGGATATCCACATGTCGTATGACCTGCAGGTTCTGCTTCAAGTGGGCGATTTCGTCAGTCCGAACTTCCTCTGGCTCACCACGCAATAGCTGATTAAACTAGCGCGAGAACGAATGAGCCCGGCGTATAACGTCCCGGGTCCCTTGCTATATTGGTGAACCGATGGACCCACAGCCGAAGTTTCGCCCCTTCGTTCCCGAGAACGTGCAGATGCGCGAGTTCACCGCGCGCGCTCTATTTTTGGGACTGATCTTGACCGTGATCCTGGGGGCGGCCAACGCGTACCTTGGTCTGCGGGCCGGAATCACGATCGCGGCCACTTATCCGGCCGCAGTCGTCGGGATGGCCATCCTGCGCGCCTTCAACGGCTCGGTGCTGGAGGAAAACATAACCCGAACCGCAGGATCGATCGGCGAATCGGTGGCCGCGGGCGCCATCTTCACCTTGCCCGCATTCCTGATCTCGGGCGCCTGGCCGTCTTTCGAACCCAAGTATGCTTACTGGAAAGCCACCGCGCTGATGATCGTGGGCAGCATCATCGGCGTACTCTTCGTGTCGCTGGTGCGGCGCGTCATGGTGGAGGATCCGGAGCTGCCGTTTCCCGAATCGGTGGCCGCGTCGGAAATTCATAAAGCCGGCCGCCGAGGCGCGGAGGCCGCCAAGTTTCTCTTTTGGAACATCGGCCTGGGCGCCTTGATTCAGATCCTAGGCGAGATGCAGCTCTTCGCGCCGGACAAGGATTTTGCAGTTCCGGTTGGACAGCTTGGAAGGAGCAGCGTCGGGTTGGGAGCGCCCAATCGAGCGCTCGGTGCAGGCGGTGTAACGATGGCGTCGGCGCCCACCGTAAGTCCGGCTTATATCGGAGTGGGTTACATCATTGGTCCGGAGCTCGCCGCTTTGCAATTCTCGGGCAGCGTGCTGGCGTGGGGACTCCTGATTCCGTTGCTGATTTTTTTCCTCGGCCCGCAGCTTCAGAATTACTTGCCCGCCGGATCTACCGGGGACACTTGGTTCGGCTTAGTGGGTTCGGTGTGGCGCTACGTGGTCCGGCCCATCGCCGTGGGAGGCATGATGGTAGGCGCGGCCTACACCCTGTTTCGCATGCGCAAAGGTCTGTTGGACGGCCTGAGCCGTGCCATCCGCGATCTCAGCATGACCTCCGATCAGGTCAGCAAGATGAGCCGCACCGAGCAGTACATGAGTTCGAAAACCGTCTTCGCACTCATCGGGGTGATGTTTGTGTTCATGGTTTGGCTCTACATCTATCTGGCCGGACAGGTGCTGAGCGGCGTGGTGGCGGCCGTGGCGATGCTGATCATCGCGTTCTTTTTTGCCACCGTTTCCGGATACCTGGTGGGAATGATCGGCTCCACCAATAATCCGGTGTCCGGGCTCACACTGACAACCTTGATCATTGCGGCGCTGCTGATGGTTTCGCTGGGCGTGTCCGGGCCGGGCGGCGTGGCGGTGGTCCTGGGCGTTGCTGCGGTGGCCTGCGTTTCTTCGGCCGTCGCCGGCGAACTGCTTCAGGATTTCAAAGTCGGATACATTCTGGGAGGCACGCCGCGCCGCATCCAGATGGCCGAGCTGATCGCGGTGGTGGTGGCCAGTTGCGTGATGTTTTTCCCGCTGTACATTCTGCAGGCCGCCAACATCAAGAGCGGTGGGACGGGTTTCGGCGATCCGAAACTACCCGCGCCTCAGGCGGGACTGATGGCTACGCTGGCGCAAGGCATCGTTGGCGGCAACATGCCCTGGCCCTTGGTGGTTGTGGGCGTGATGTTCGGCATCGTGATGATCATGGTCCGGGTGAAGAGCCCCATGCTGGTGGCAGTGGGAATGTATCTGCCAGTGAATACCACTTTCGCGATTTTCATCGGCGGCATGATTCGCTGGGTAACCAACTCCATGATGCTCCGAAAGGGCTTGAATGAGGCGCAGCGGGCGCGCTCGGAGAACGTAGGAATTCTCACCGCTTCCGGACTCATCGCGGGCGAGGCGCTGATGGGCTTGGTGATCGCCACCTTCCGTTTCTTCGAATGGCCGATTCCGGTGATCTTCAAGCAGCCATCGTACTTGTTCGGCGCCGCGGTTATCGTCTTACTGGGCGTGCTGCTGGTGCGCCTGCCGCTCGGGAACGCCGGAAGTCCGGATGAGCCCGCGCCTCCCGCCGCGATGATGTAACCGCGGTCGATTCATCCCGCTTCCGCCGCGCATCTACCGCAACCGGCCGCTCAAATCTACCGTCAATAGGGTAGGGAAGAAGGGATCGGCCGCTTCGGGACGCCTGTAATCGTGTTCCCACGGCCGATTTCAATTTCGGAAAGCCGCTATTCTGGTAAATTGCCTCGTATCAGTTCATCTGAGCCCGGCGGGAAGAGTTGGACGGCGCTCTATCTAGGCGTGGCGTTTACCACGCTGGCCACGCTGATCCTGGAACTCGCGCTGACTCGCATTTTCTCGGTCGTCTTCTTCTATCACTTTGCCTTCCTGGCCATTTCTATCGCGATGTTTGGGCTGGGCGCCGGCGGCGTGTTCTCCTACGTCGCGGCCGGTACGCGCGGCAACATCTACGCCAAGCTGGGCGCGTTTTCAGTGCTCAATAGTTTCGCCGTGCTGGTCTCGTTGCTGGTTCTTCTGAATGTCAGCGGTCAGCCGGGAGTGGGCGCATTGGCGCTGGTTTACTTCGCCGCGGCTGTGCCATTCTTCTTCTCGGGAACCGTGGTGTCGATCGCGGTTGCGGAAGCTATCCACCGCGTCGACCGCGTCTATTTTTTTGACCTTCTGGGCGCCGCGCTCGGGTGCCTGGCTCTGATTCCTTTTCTGGATCATTTTGGCGGTCCGAACACCGTGCTCGCTGCGTCCGTGTTCTTCGCCATTTCAGCCGCCATCTGGTACAACCTGGCCGGCTCATTGCGTGGACGCGCGGGCGCAGTGGCGCTGGCGCTCGCCTTCGTGGCTCTCATCGTCTATAACGGCAAGCAGCATCCCATCGACGTCCGCTATGCCAAGGGCCGCCCGATTCCCAAAGAGTCATTCGTCCAATGGAACAGCTTCTCCCGCATCGGCATGGTTCGTCACGGCGCGCTGGGCGGTGAGATTTTCATCGATGCCGATGCCTCCACGTTCATCCCGCCGTTCGATCTGGATCATCTGACCGATCGCGATCGATTCAAGCTGCTGGATGAAGGCCCAGGCGTCCCCTATCTCCTGAAGCCGGGCGCCAGGACGCTAATCATCGGGCCGGGCGGCGGATGGGATGTCGCGCGCGCGTTAACTTCCGGCAGCCGCGACATCACCGCGGTGGAGATCAATCCCATCATCGCCCGCACCATTATGCAGGACCAGTTTCCCGGCCTCAGCCGGGGCTTGTATTTCCGGCCTGAGGTGCACGTCGTCACCGAAGATGGACGCAGCTTTGTGCGCCGCAGCGGCGACAAGTTTCAGGTGTTGCAAGCCACGCTGGTGGATACCTGGGCCTCCACCGCCGCCGGTGCGTTCGCGCTTTCGGAGAATAATCTCTACACGACGGATGCTTTTCGCGATTACTTGACGCACCTCACCCAGGACGGCTTGATGGTATTCACGCGCTGGGGCCTGGATCCGCCCAGAGAATCGCTCCGGCTGATCTCGCTGGCCATGCAGGCGCTGGCTAATCTGGGCGAACACGATGCAGCGCGCCATATCG
>DATJWJ010000140.1:0-29070 GCA_035501355.1 Bryobacteraceae bacterium
GCGATCGAACGCTTCATGAGAATCGATAACCGGGGCGCCGGGCAGATGCGTCCTGTACGCATCACTACGAACTACCTGCTGACGGCCGAGGGCTCGGCGCTGATCGAGGTGGGCAACACGCGTGTGTTGTGCGCCGCATCGGTGGAGGACGGCGTGCCGGGGTTCCTGCGCGGCAGCGGGCGCGGATGGGTGACCGCGGAGTACGCGATGCTGCCTCGGGCCACGGCGACGCGCACTCCGCGCGAGGTCAACCGGGGGCATCCGTCGGGACGCACGCATGAGATCCAGCGGCTGATCGGGCGGTCGCTGCGCTCCATCGTGGACATGACGGCGCTGGGGGACCGCACGGTCATCGTGGATTGCGACGTTTTGCAAGCTGACGGGGGCACGCGCACGGCTGCCATCACCGGCGCTTACGTCGCCCTGGTGCTGGCGCTGCGGCAACTGGTCGAGTTCAAGGCCCTGAAAGCACTGCCCGTGACGTCGGCTGTGGCGGCCACTAGCGTCGGAATCGTGGACGGCGAGACGCTGCTGGATCTTTGCTACGACGAAGATTCGCGCGCCGACGTGGACATGAACGTTATCATGACGGGTGCAGGACGGTTCGTCGAGCTGCAGGCTACGGCCGAGAAGATCCCCTTTGACGATGAACAGCTTGCGCAACTGCTGGAAACGGCGCGCCGAGGCATAGCGGAACTGTTCGCGCTTCAAAAGCAGGCCTTGGGAGCCTGACTTTGCGGCTGTATTGCGCGACCACCAACCCTGGAAAGCTGCGTGAATTCCGGCTGGCGCTCGAGAATTCGCTCGATGTCCAGCCACTGCCCGGATTGGGCGCGATCCCGGTGTGCGAGGAAACGGGCACGACGTTCGAAGAGAACGCGATTCAGAAGGCGCTCTATTATTCGAGACATTGTGATGGCTACTTGTTTGTAGATGACTCCGGGTTGGAAGTGGACGCGCTTGATGGCGCTCCCGGCGTTTACTCGGCGCGTTTCGCAGGGCCGGATGCGAGCGATGAGGCGAATAACCGTCTGTTGCTGGAGCGTATGCGGGGCGTTCAGGATCGGACGGCGCGCTTTGTTTGTGTGGTGGCACTGGCGGAATGCGGACGTTTGGTGCGCACATTTCGCGGCGCGGTGGAAGGGCTGCTGTCGGACGCGCCGCGCGGCCCTAACGGATTCGGTTATGATCCGATCTTCTTCTATCCGCCGTTTGGCTGTACGTTCGGCCAAGCGCCGCTGGAGCGGAAGATGCAGGTGAGCCATCGCGCGCAGGCCTTGCGGGCGCTGCGGGACTACCTGATGTAGCATGGAACGGAAAGGAAGGTTCCCATGCGCCTCCAAGTTCTCCCGATCGCTGTCCTCGCGCTGTTAAGCGTCGCCCAAGCGCAAGCTCCTGTGCCGCACGATTTGAAGCTCCGAGGCGATCGATTCAAACCGCTTAGCTATGACGAATTGACGCCCGAGCAGAAAACGATGGTCGAACATCTTTACGCCGGCGAGCGTGGCGGGATGAATGGCCCATTCAATGTGACGCTCAGGAGTCCGGAGATGGGCGACGTGGCGCAAAAGCTCGGCGCGGAACTGCGGTTTCACTCGGCGTTAACGGCCAAGCAGAGGGAACTGGCGATCATCCTGACAGCGCGCGACTGGTCAGCGCAATACGAATGGTACGCGCACGCCCGCCTGGCGCTGCAGGCCGGGATTGGCAAGGACGCGGTGGAAGCGATCGCGGCCGGAAAGAGGCCCGCGTCGCTGGGGGCGGACGAAGTGCCGGTATATAACTTTGTCACGGAGCTGCTCAAGACGAGACAGGTGAGCGATCCGGTGTTCAATGCAGCGCGGGCCAAGCTGGGTGAAAAGGGCGTGGTGGATCTTACGGGTCTGGTGACGTACTACGGGTTTGTTTCAGCGATGTTGAATATCGACCGCTATCCGCTGCCAGAGGGAGCTAACCCGGAACTAAAGCCGCTCCCCTAGGCAGAGGTGTAAGTTAGAAAGTCACGCGTCCCAGCACCTGGAACGCGCGCGGTCCGCCCGAACCGAAGGTTTGGATGGCCCGAGCGGTCGGATTACCAAAGGTGGCAGTACCGAGAGTGAACCCATAGCCCGACAAATTAGCGATATTGAAGGCGTTGAACACTTCGCCTGCAATCTTGAGCTCGTAGCGCTCTTTGTACCGGAAGCTCTTGGTCAGGCGGAAGTCGGTGTCATAGAACGGGTCGCCGAATTGGTAGTGCGAGGGCAGGCCGACACAGCCCGCCGGCGCGCCCGTCTGTCCAAACAACATGTTTGCCGGGCAGTTGGGGCTGACGAACTGGGTGTTGTACTTGTTTACTTCCTGCTGAAGCGCCGATTTGCCCTCAGTCAAACCAAAGCTGCCGAAGGTTCCGGCCGGTACATCCAATTGGATTGGAACAATCACGCTCGATCCAAATTGATTCTGGGGAGTTCCGATGCCGGCAACAATCGTCGGCACGACTGGAGTTCGCGAAATGATCGCCTGGTTGATGCTCAGCTCGAAGCCCCACGGCAGTTGAATCAACCCAGCCACGTGCAGGTTCTGACGGGGCAAGTTGGGACCGTAGGTTGCGAAGTAATTATTCAGATCCAGCGTAGGAAGGGTGACGGTGTTCTGATTCTGGAAAGCGTACGAAACGGTCGCCTGGACACGGTTCGACATGCGCTTGGAAACCTTGACCAGCAAAGCCTCATAGATGGTGCGGCCTTGGGGAACCCAGAATGTCATGGAACCGTTCGAACACTTGTCGGCGGGATTGAAGTCCGGGATCACTTTACAAGCCGGAATCACCGGACCACCTTGGGAGGCCGGACGTGCAAAACGATTCAGGTCCAACTCACCGAGGTCGACGTTTTCAAACTGCCGCCGGGCCCAGTCGGCCTGGAGGATCATATTGTGTCCCAGGTCGCGCTGCACACCGAGCGAATTCTGATAGCTGCGCATGATCGCAAAGTTGGGGGCATGCAGTTCGACCTCAGATTTAGCGACATCGATTCCAGAAACGCTGAATGGCCCGCTGGCAGGAGGAGTGGGAGCGAAGGTCTGCGTCAGCCCGGGGATCTCCGCGGCATAAATCTGCTCGAACTGTCCCAGCGTCATGTTGGTAAGGGTATTCAGTGGGATCGCAGCCCCGATGGGTAGCGGCGCGCCGGTAACAAGATTCACGATGTTGGGGAACAGGTTCGTCAGGGCAGTGGCCGGAAGAGTGGTCCTGCCATTACCCAGCGGCCCGATTTCAGCACCGGCACGGAAGTTGTGCCACAGCGGTTCGCTATCCCAGAACAGGCCGGCTCCGCCGCGAATCACGGTTTTTTTGTCCTTGCCTAAGGCCCAGGCGAATCCGATTTGGGGCGCGAATTCCTTGCGGGGTTCAGAAGGTGCTGCCAAGCTGCCCCCCGTAATGGGCGTCACAATTGGGGAAAGTAACGAGGGATAGGGCAAGTTGTACCAGAGGCCGGTCTCAAACTCATAATCGAGCGCGTAGTTCAAGGTAAAGTTCGGAGTGACCTTCCAAACATCGGCCGCGTACCATCTGGGCCGGTAGTTGTGATTGTATTGCCCGCGCTGATAGGGGCCAGGGAAGCTGCCATGTCCCACGTCAATGCCGCTATAAATCGAGGTCGTGGTGTTGAAGATCGGCAGATTGAGCAGGTCCGCCGTCGAGCCGACAATTTTTGGCAGATTCGGGAGATATTGAGCGAGGAGTGCGGGATTGGCCTGAGCAATGGTCGATTCCGGCGAGTAGACGCCGGCGCAACCAAGACTGCAGAACTCCCAATCGTTGTTGGTCACGATTTTTTCAATGTCGAAACCGATCCGAATGCGGTGCGAGCCCTTTTGCCAGCTCAGGTTGTCGGAGAACTCGTAAGAGCGCTCCTGGCGGGGTTGCGGCGAATTGTCGCTCGCCCCGGCATAGAAAGTGCTGGATCCGACCATGCCGGCGCCGGCGCTGCCGCCTGCCACAAGGGAGATCAAACCCTGTCCTACGCACGGTGCCGGGCACTGCTGCGCAGATGCGATTTCAACCAGACTTCGCCACCAGTGATAGAACACGCGCGCGTCGTTGACGACATTGGGACTAAGCAAGGTTGTGACGCCCAGAGCGTATTGATCGGACCAGTTGTTGTTGCTGGACCAGCTTGATTGCAGCGGTTGTGCGCCGCCGTATGGTCCGAACCCAACGTTTCCATCATGAGAAAAGCGAAAGAACAGCGTGTTTTTTGGCGACAGATTGTAGTCAAACCGCGTGGTAAGGTAATGAGCGAGATACGGGCTGAGCGAAACCGTCGAGAGTCCGGCTAGCGACGGCAGATCTTGCTGGAGAGCATAAGCCTGCACCTGGTTTGAATATTCGTAGTTGAAATAGAAGAACAACTTGTCTTTGAGGATCGGGCCACCGATTCCGCCCCCGGGATTTCGGCGCACGAAGAAGGGGTTCTCGGCGGCCTTACACTGCGGAGATTCCACGATGTTGTTCTTAGTTCCGCAATTGGGGTTGAAGGAACTCGGATCGGTGGCGCGCTTTAATCCAGGATACGCGGCCATGTTGTGATCGCGGAAGAAGAAATAGCCGCTACCATGAAAGTCATTCGAACCGCTGCGGGTCACGATATTGACCTGGCCGCCGGCTCCGATGCCGCTGGATGCGTCGAAGTTGACCGACGTCATCTGGAACTCTTGGACCACTTCCTGAGACACATTCAGACTGGTGGAGCCGCTGCCTTCCCACTCGTCGTTGATAATTCCGCCGTCGATGGTCATGCGAGTGTACGCGCCGTTGGTACCAACGCCACCGCCCAGTGTCTGCACGTTAATCAGCGAGTTGAATTGCGCAGGCACTCCGTACGTGACGGTTACTCCCGGCTCCAATTGCGCCAAAAGCAAAAAGCTGCGGCCATTGGTGGGCAATTCCTGAATGGTGTTGCGCGCGACCGTACCGGCGATCTGCTGGCTTTCAAAATTCATCTGTGCGGCTTGGCCTTCCACGGTGACGACTTCACTGGCTTGACCAAGTGCCATTTGCATGTCCACCGTAGTCGTGTTGCCGGCGGCCACAGTGGCCTGCCGGACGAGTGTCCGGAAGCCCGGAGCTTCCACACGCACGTCGTAGTCGCCCGCCAGCAGCGCTGCGGCGCTGTAGAGGCCCGCGTTGTTGGTGGTTAAGGTGCGGACCGTGCCGGTCGATTTTTCGGTGATGGTGACGGTTGCATTTGGAACGACAGCGCCGGATTGATCGGTGACCGTTCCGCTAATAACGCCGGTGGGTGCTTGCGCAAAGACAGTTAGAGTCGATGCGAGGAAAAGAACACAAAACATCAACACAGATGCCTGTTTCACGAGGTGCCCCTTCTTTGCCGCTACTGTACATGACCCGAGCGAGCGTGGACCGAGCCACTGCAGATTATGTCTATTGTGGGACGAGAGGTAGCATTTGTCAAGAAAAACTCCGGCCTGTTGGGCTTTGGAGTTTGTACTAAGCCGGTTGAGACCCGCTAAGTGGATCACAAATCTTCGCGGCCCGATGGGGCTGGGCCTGGGCCATGCACCACGCTACGGTTGTGCTGCGAATTACAGCGGCGAATCCGGACGCGCGATGGTGCGCCACATGTGGGCCACGGGGCTATTGTCATTGCCGAGGCCTTCCTTAGGCTGCTTGAAGTGGCGGCCGATGATGTCGATAAATGGATCGATGGAGACCTTGGCCTTGGGATCGAAGGCGTACAGGTCGTTCACGGTCACCAGGCGCGGCTCCAGATACCATTTGTGATTGCGAACCATTTTGTAAGTGGCTTCGATGTGCGGCGGCGGGACATAGTCTTTGCCGAAGATGTTGTAATACATTTCCGGGTACTCATAGCCATTGGCCGGGTCGGCATAGAATCGCAGCGCCTGGTGGTAGCGGATGGCGAAAGTGCTCTTGGCGGGAATGTAGGGTTCGAAGAGCTGAGCGCCCCACCAGCCGTGATCAGGCTTGATCAGCTCCTGCACGACGTCGTGCAGCAGGCAGGCCAGAATGATTTCCTCGGTCATGCCGGTTTTCATGGCGCGGGTAGCGCTTTGCAGCACGTGATTGGCGGGCGCAAAACGCAGCCGGAAGAAATCCTGCAGCGTGGCGTTGGCCGGCATGGGTTCGAGCTTCTTGACGTCGCGGCGGCCGGCGAAGAGATTGCCAACGCCGCGGCGGTAATTCCTGGTTGTGATCTGCGCGTCCAGTTCGGCGACAGTGGGGTATTCTTTCTTGGGTGAGCCGGTGCCCTTGGGTGGCGCTGAGACGGCGTCGTCCAACTGATCCGACAGGTATGCTTCCAGCGCGTCGGCCTTGGCTTCCGAGTCCATTGCACTGACGGCCGCGACGCCGCCGAGGCTGGCAAAGAACACTCTACGATCGATTTCCATTGGGCCTCCCTTCGGCCGGGACATGGGTCCCGAGTTGCAGTATATATCAAGCCGCCGGCGATCGGAATGGGCGCCGCGCGACACAGTATATTGGAATAGCAGGGTTTCGCCGCATCCATCAGCGATCAGCACTTCGCAGTGCAGCGGGGGAAAACTATTTTTTCGCGACCGCCGAAGAGCCAAGGACCGAGCGAGACGCCGAGAGTATCTATGGCTCAAAAGCAGTACGACGCGCAGCAAATCGAACTGAAGTGGCAGGAGCGCTGGAAAGACTCCACGCTCTTCCAGGCCGAGGAAAACTCCGCCAAGCCCAAGTTCTACGTGCTCGAAATGCTGCCTTATCCGAGCGGCATGCTGCACATCGGTCACGTCCGAAATTACACCATCGGCGACGCGCTGGCGCGCTACAAACGCATGCGCGGCTTCAATGTGCTGCATCCCATGGGTTGGGACGCCTTCGGACTGCCGGCCGAAAACGCCGCCATCGCCAACCAGCGCGATCCCTACGAGTGGACCATGTTCAACATCGAGAACATGAAGCGACAGCACCGGCGCATGGGCTTCAGCTACGACTGGTCGCGCGAGATCGCCACCTGCGATCCGGCATATTACCGCTGGAACCAGTGGTTTTTCTTGAAAATGTTCGAGCGCGGCCTGGCCTATCGAAAGCAGGCGCTGGTGAACTGGTGTCCGGAGTGCGGTACCGTGCTGGCCAATGAACAGGTGGTGGATGGCTGCTGCTGGCGTCACGAATCGACGCCGGTGGAGCAGCGCGCCATCGAGCAGTGGTTCCTGCGCATCACGAATTACGCCGACGAGCTGCTCGATTCCATCAAGGATCTGGAAGAAGGCTGGCCCGAGCGCGTGCTGCTGATGCAGCGCAACTGGATTGGGCGCTCGGAAGGCGCGGAGATCGATTTTAAACTGGAGACAACCGGCGCGCCCATTCGTGTCTTCACCACGCGTGTCGACACGATTTACGGCGCCACGTGCGTGATCCTGGCGCCCGAACATCCGCTGGTATCGGAATTGGTCTCGGGCGACACGAAGGCTCAAGTGAAGCGCATGATCGACGCGCGCGCTGCCAAGGGACCAGGCGACGTCGAAAAGGAAGGCATCCCAACCGGCCGCTACGCTATCAACCCGTACAGCGGCGAAAAAATTCCGATCTGGATAGGCAACTTCGTGCTGATGGGCTACGGCACAGGCGCGATCATGGCCGTCCCGGCGCACGATCAGCGCGACTTCGAGTTTTGCAAGCAGTACGGTATCGCGATCCGTCCGGTGATTCGTCCGGTCGCCGGCCAACTCACCGACGCCGCCGAATTGAAAGAAGCCTTCCCCGACGACGGTATCCTGGAAAACTCCGGGCCCTACTCTGGACTCATGAGTGAAGAGGCGCGCCGCGTCATGAGCGCCAAAGCCGAGGAAGAAGGCTTCGGCAACGCCGCCGTTACGTTTCGCATTAAGGACTGGGGTATCTCGCGGCAGCGCTACTGGGGCACGCCGATCCCCATCATTTATTGCCCCAAGTGCGGCATCGTTCCCGTGCCCGAGAAGGATCTGCCGGTTGTTTTACCGCTCGGAATCCCGATCACCGGCAAAGGCCGCTCGCCGCTCGAAAGCGTGCCGGAGTTTATGAACGTCGCGTGTCCAAAATGCGGCGAACCGGCACGGCGCGAGAGCGACACCATGGACACTTTCGTCGATTCCTCCTGGTACTTCTATCGCTACTGCGATCCGCACAACTCCACCGCCCCGTTCGATTCGAAAAAGATCGCTTATTGGTTTCCGATCGATCAATACATAGGCGGCATCGAACACGCCATCCTGCACTTGATCTATTCGCGATTCTGGACCAAGGTGATGCGCGACCTGGGCCTCATCACCAACAGCGAGCCCGTCAAGCGGATGTTCAACCAGGGCATGGTGATCAAGGACGGCACCAAGATGTCGAAGTCGCGTGGCAACGTTGTCAGCATCGACGAAATGGTTGAAAAATTCGGCGCCGACACCGGCCGTCTATTTGAGTTGTTCGCCGCTCCGCCCGAAAAGGAAATGGACTGGACCGACGCCGGCGCGAACGGCGCCTACGGGTACCTCGCGCGCGTCTACCGCTTCGTCACGCGCAATGTCGGCCAGGGTTCGCCGGAGGCGGGGGAGGCCGATCGAAAGATCCTGCGGAAGCTGCACCAGACCCTCAAGAAAGTCACGGACGATTTCGAGAGCCGCTGGCACTTCAACACCTCCATCGCCGCTTTGATGGAGCTCATGAATAACCTGACGGCCTGCGAAAAACAAATCTCGGCGCCCGTCATGGCCGAGGTTCTAGAGAAACTCACTTTGATGCTGGAACCCTTCGCGCCCTATCTGGCCGAAGAACTGTGGGAAGAACAAGGCCGCACCGGCCCGGTCTTTAAACAATCCTGGCCCGCTTATGATCCCGAGCTGGCCAAGGAAGAAGAGGCCGAAGTTGTTATTCAGGTGAATGGAAAACTGCGCGGCCGCATTTTCGTAGCTTTCGGAACGCCGCGCGAAATGCTGGAGAAGCTCGCGCTGGACGACGCTAAAGTCAAGGTGCTCCTGGACGGTAAACAAGTGGTTAAGGTGATTGTCGTCCCCGACAAGCTGGTCAACATCGTCGTGAAGTGAAAATCGTAAAGTAAACTCGCCAGGGCCCTGAGCGTAGCACGGAGGCGCTGCTTAACTCCAGTGCCTGGGAGCGTGAACCAGACAACTGAAGCTCTGGGGAAGCTGCGCCCCCGTCACATTGCTTCCAGGATGGCTCGAAAGGGCTATACGAGTCTATTGAAAAATTAGCATCCGGCGAGTCAGATCAATCCGATCAGAGTAATCTGAAATTCACTTGCACAGTGGCGGGGGTAGCGACAGGTTTGCCATTTTGCAGTCCCGGGCGAAAACGCCATTGCGAAACGGCCTGAATGGCTTTCTCATCCAGACCCATGCCGAGGCCTTGCAGCACGCGAATATTGGCGGGGTGTCCCGATGTGTCCACTTCGATGGCCAGCAACACCATGCCTTGATACTTAGCCTTGCGCGCTTCTTCGGAAAACTCCGGGTCCACTTGGAAGATAAGTACCGGCTGCGTGATGGCGTGGCCCATCGCGGTAGCACTGATGCCGGGCGGGCCCGAGCCTCCCGGCCCGATTCCGGTGCCATGCGGGCGGTTGCCGATGGTGCTGCCACCTTGGTCGCCAAGCGCGCCCACGATCAGCTTACTCGATGGGTCGCCGATGGCCGCGGCATCGATCTGTATAGTAGGCGAATCAAAAATCACTGTGATCGGCATCGGCAGTCTTGGATCTGCCGACGATCGCGGCGGGATGAAGGTGCGATGGGCGGTTGGCGGCGGCGCACCTCGCCGTACAGGCAGTGAAGTGCGGTTGCTTCCACCGGAATGTTCCGGCGCGGAGAGCGGTGACTGCCACCGGAGCGGCGCGACAACTGCGGCAACATCGCGTGGCCGCGGGGGCGATTGTATTGATCGCGACGTCAGGACTAAGAGAATTCCCAAGCCCGCCGCGTGCAATCCGAGTGACAGCGCTTGCGAATTGACGACAGGCACGAAGTAAGTGGGTGCAATTTAGAAACCAGCGTGAAAGAGAATTATTTTCTTCGCGCGATGCGGAATGCTTTGAAGCCGGCCTCGCACAGGTGTGCGCTCAACTCACTGGGTGGTGGAGAAACCCATCTTCGCGAGCGCCGCGCGCAGTTCCGCTTCACTTCCGGAGCCGACGTGATATAACACGATCTTCCCATCCCGATCGACTAACACCAAGGTGGGAAAGGCCGTCACACTGTAACTTTCCAGCACATTCGTGTCGCCGGCCAAGATAATTGGATAACTCAACTTAGTCTGCTGAAGAAACTTACTAACTGTTTCCTGGTCTTCTCCCACGTTCATACCGATCATCACCAGGCCGCGATCGCGGAAGTCGGCGGAGATCTTCTCCAGCGCCGGGATGTCCTTGCGGCAGGGAGCGCACCAACTGGCCCAGAAATCGATCAGAACCACTTTGCCCCGCAGCGCCGAAAGGCTGAATTCTTTTCCGTCCCTCGCATTGAGCTTGAAATCGGCCGCCGCTTTGCCCGTCAGGTCCGCGTTCGCTTTCACGGGCCCCTGGAATTCCTGCACTTCGCGCGCGCCCTCCGGCGGCGTGAACTGGAACATGGATTCCGGCACCGGCTCATTCAGCTTCACGGAAAGCATGTTGACGGTCTGATTCATTTGAGCGGGCGCCGGCAGCGACCCGCCTAGCATGGTGGCCGACGCGGTTTGACGCAGCGTCAATTTGGTTTTCTTGTCGATCCACATCTTCATGACGCCGCCGGTCAGCAGCATGGCCCCAGGGATCTTGAGATTGTCCAGCGCCGCTTCCACCACGAAACAGTCGAAATGCTTGCCGTCCATTTCGAGTGCTTCCTCGCCGGTCACTTTCACCGACCGGTAGGGATCCTTGGACTGGTATTGCGCCACCGCTTCCGCGATCCCGGGATTGATGGACTTCATCAATGCCTCCGGGCTGCTTGCGGCCGCGGTCTTGGTGTACTGTTTTAGCGGACCGAGGTACATCCAGGTGTTCTCGCCGTCGGAGATGATCAACGTGCTTCCTACAGGCCCATTGGATTCGATCCGCAGCTTGTCCGGATTCGAGGCCGCCAGCTTGACCGGCATTTCGAGCCTGCTTTGCATTCCGCCCGATATCTCCACCACCACCGCTTGCTCGAGAATGTAGGATTGCGCGGAATGCAGCGCATCGCCCGACTCTTTTAGAAGAGCTTTGCCATCCGGCGGCGTGTCGGCCCTGATGCCTCTGGAGAAAACCAGAAGGAGAGCGATAATTGCGATGCGCATGCGGCCCTTCTAAGGAGTCTCGCTGGTTAATTGTCCGCGCGCGGCCGCCTGCGCCAGCTCATCGCAGCGATTGTTGTCGGCGTGCGAAGCATGCCCTTTGGTCCAAGCCCATTTTACGGTGTGTTTGGATGCCATTTCGTCCAGCTCATGCCACAGGTCCTGATTCGCCACCGCCTGTTTTCCTCCGGTCCGCCAGCCATTCATTTTCCATTTGTGAATCCACTCGGTGATGCCATGTTTGACGTAATTGGAATCGGTCACGATTTCAACCTGGCACGGCTCCTTAAGCGCCTCCAGGCCCTTCACGGCCGCCTTCAGCTCCATCCGGTTGTTGGTGGTGCGGGGCTCGGAGCCATACATCTCACGCACCTTGCCGCCGTGACGCAGAATGCACGCCCAACCGCCGGGCCCCGGATTTCCGATACACGAACCGTCTGTTATGATTTCGACTTTTTTCATCCTGTGTTCAGGCGGTAACGGATTCGAGCTCGTGTTTGAAAAACGCATCCACCTGATCCAGGATTTGCGCGGCCTCGGTCGCCTTGTAAATCTCGGCGCGCAGCTTGGACCCGTTGCGCACGCCGTGCGTGAAATAGGTAGCGAACTGTTTCATTTTGCCCACGGCGTCGGGCGCGTCGCGCTCATACAGCATTCCGTAATAAGTCCGCATGATGTCGTAGCGCCGCCGCTCCTCGGGATGCTCGTACGTGCCGGTGCCGAGATACTGGGCGATCTGGCGGAAGATCCAGGGATTCGAAGAAGCTGTGCGGCCAATCATGACGGCGTCGCAGGCGGTCTCTTGCACCATGCGCGCCGCGTCTTCGGGCGTCACGATGTCGCCGTTGCCGATCACCGGGATGTTGACCGCGGCTTTCACCTCCGCGATGCGCGTCCAGTCCGCCTTTCCGCTGTAACCCTGCTCGCGCGTGCGCGGGTGCAGCGCGACAGCTTGCACTCCGCAATCCTCGGCCAGCTTGGCCATGCGAACCGCCACCAGCTCCTGATCGTTCCAGCCGGCGCGAAATTTCATGGTCAACGGAATCGAGATTGCGGCCCGCACTTTGCCGAGGATCTGTTCCACCAAGGGGAGGTCGCGCAGCAGCCCCGACCCTCCGTTGCACTTCACGACTTTGTTTACGGGACAGCCGAAGTTGATGTCCACGATATCGAATCCGAAATCCTGGCAGGCCTTGGCGGCATCCGCCATCACCTGCGGATCGGACCCGAACAATTGCGCCGAGATGGGATGCTCTTCCGGCTCGAAGAAGAGATAGCGAAAGGTGCGGGTCGGTTTCTTGGCCTTAAGCGAGTGGATCACGCCGTGCGAACTGGTGAACTCGGTCATAATCAGGCCGCAGCCGCCCTGATTGCGGATCAGCCGACGGAACACCGTATCGGTCACCCCGGCCATGGGCGCCAGTACTGTAGCGGGCGCGATCCGGACAGGGCCAATGCGAAGCTCGACGGGAACCGCCATCTTGAACTTATTTTAACGGCTGGCCTTAGGAAACGGAAATATCGCGGTGTGCGTTTAACTTGTGAAGGGATTCAGCATGAATTGGAAGATCGTAGCTGCCTTCGCGGCTGGGGCGGTGCTGGCTTCCGGAATTGTGTACCTGACGGTGCGTCCGATGTCGTTGCCGCAAGCGCAGAGCATTGCGGACGTTCGTCCGGCATCTGAACCTCCGGCCGCACCGGCGCCTAGCGTCCCAGCCCCGGAGACCAGCGCTCCCACCCCGGAGGCGCCGCATGAATCCCCGGTGGCGCCGCCCGCTGAAACGGCGCCCAAGCCCGCGCCCCAGCACCCCCGGCTGTCGCATACGCCGATTCGCGAGAAACCTTCACCCATGCCGCCTGTGGTGCACCGCGAGAAGCTCCCGGTGGTGGCGCGGAACCAAGAGACGATTCCAGCGCCCGCTCCTGCACCGGTTCCGGCGGCCGCTCCTGAGCCTCTACCTCCGGCTCCTCCCCAACCGCCGCCCGTGCCTGAGCCCGCCCCCACGCCGCCGGTGGTCGCGAAGGTTGCACCCGAGCCCGAAGGACGTGTCCCGCACACGGTTGTGCTTGCGGCCGGAACTCCGTTGGTGGTCCGCATCGGCGAGACTGTTTCCGCGGCACACAACCAGGTGGGAGACACATTTTTCGCCACGCTCGAGCAGCAACTGGTGATCGACGGCTTCATTATCGGCGAACGCGGCGCACGCGTAGTCGGTAGAGTCACCCAAGCGGTCCCATCCGGAAGAGGCGGAGGTGTATCGCATCTGGCGGTGGAACTGGAGCGTCTGTCAACATCGGATGGGCAGCGCGTTACGATTCGCACGGATCCGTACGTGAAACAGGGCTCTGGTTCGACGGGCGGCGATCTGGCTAAGATCGGAGCGGGCGCGGTCATCGGTGCTGCCATCGGCGCGGTGGCAGGCGGAGGAAAGGGCGCCGCCATCGGAGCTGGCGCCGGCGCAGCGGCCGGCACGGGTGCGGTTCTGATCACTAACGGTAAGTCGGTCGAGATTCCGGTGGAAACCCGCCTGACATTTCGGGTCAAGGATTCCATCAGGCTCACCGAAAAGCTGGATTAGCCGGGACCTGGCGCATGAGTCCGCAATTTTCGAAGGTTCTGCTGCTGACTGCTTTATCAACGTCTGCGTGTCTACGGGCACAGGCTACGCGAGAAGTCATCCTGGCGGCGCGCCGTACGCCGCTGGCCGAGGTGATCGACGCGGGCACGCTCGATACCATCGCGCGTTTGCACTTCGATTTTCAGGTCGAAAAACTCAAGAGCAGTGCGGACGTAAGGGAATTGTTCATCGACGGGTACAAACAAGGCGGCGGCTGCTGCCGGCACTACGTACTCGACTTGGCGTCGATGAAGCTGAGCGAAAGGAATATTCGAGACTACCCGATCGTACACCTTCCGTCTCCTGACGGACATTGGCGCTTCGACATCAGAAGTTTCCGTGGACCTTCTCTTACCACTGTTAATCTCGACACTAAAGAAACATTGGAATTGCGCCCGGCTGGGCTGCTGCCCGAAAATTCCCTCGGGAATTGGGCGGCTACTGGAACTTGGGCCGGGGATCGCTTCTATTTCTACGTAGCGCGGCCAGATCATGCTGGGTTTCTATGGACCGTGCTCCCGGGCGATCGCACCTTTGGCGAAGCGGTCGCGGTCGAGCCGTTCGGTGAAGTGCCCGCTTGCGGTCTGCCCGTGGCGAAGTTGCTGGTGGCGGCTGGAAGCAACCTGTTCCTTTATGAACCATTCGGCGGCAAGAGCGACCGCACCCAAGGCTGCAGGGCGCAACTGCCCGGAGGCGCTTGGAGACTGGATCCTGCCACCGGCCGCCTCACCGGTTATCTAGCTCCGGAATTTCATTTTTTTAGTCTCCTCTCTAACCAGGCCGGTTCAGTCCTCTATGGCGTTGATCCGGGCACCCCGAACTGGAGCGGACCCGTTCGCCTCGTCAGCCTGGATGCCCGCGACGGAACGATTCTCAAGGCTCGCTCTTTCGACCCGGGCGTCTTTCAGATCGCCGTTGCTAAAATCGGAGACGTTCCCGCGGGCGAGGTGTCAGTGATCTCGCCGGGAGCCGGCCAATAGCCGCATTACTGCCACGAATAGGCCCCACCGATCTACGCTGGTCCGAGAAGTGGCCTAGCCCAAAGTAAGCTTGGGTTCAGGAGCGCCAATTTTGCGTCTTGCCTCGCAAAGATCAGTCCGTTTGGGTGCGTCAGGGCGCGCAAGCCGTTTCGGATCTTATTGAAACAATTCAGTTTGCAGGTTGGCATGCTATGCGCAATTCCACCAGCAAGTTCCTCCACTCTGACAAGGAGTAATCAAACAAAATGCTCATACAAATCCATAAGTGTATTTCCGCCCGCAGTACATGCCTGTTAGTGGCACTGTTGGCGGTCCTGTGCGCGGCCAACGGATTCGCGCAAACCTTAAACTCCCAACTTATTCCGCGGCCGATGGTCCCCGACGAAATTACCGCCTACAAGCTGCCGGCGACCACGGAGACCTCGGGCGGTCTGACCACTGTCGGTCTCGGACAGCCCGTTTATCTAGAGGCGGACGTGGACATCAGCGTTCCCGCTTTGCAAATCTCCGGCGTAACCTGGTCGCTATCCTCCAAGCCGGCTGGCTCCAGCGCCGTGCTCGCAGACGATCCACTCGGGTCAGGCGTGCCCGTATTCTTGCCCTCCGATCGCTTGGCTTATCAGGTGGCTGGGCGTAAACTGCTCCGGCCGGATGTGGCTGGGATTTATAACGTCAGCGCAACCATTACGACGGCTGGCTCGGGCGTCGCCACAGTCCAAGTGATGATCACCGCCAGTTCTTACATGGGTATTGCGGCCTGTTCGCAGTGCCACGCTAATGGACCTGCCGGAACGGCCTGGTCGATGGTCAACGACTGGCAGAAGACTGCTCACGCCAGCATCTTTTCCAACAGTATCGACGGCAACGGTGCCAAGGTGAACGGCGTGCCGTATCCGTACACCAGTGCCTGCTGGGGCTGCCATACGGTGGGTTTTGACACCAATGCCACGGTACCCAACGGCGGATTCAGCCAGTTGATGGCGACACTGGGCTGGACTGCTCCCACAGTTTTGCAAGCAGGCAACTTTGCAGCCATGCCGGCGGCACTGCAAAACGTCTCTAATATCCAATGCGAGAATTGCCACGGCGCGGGCTCCACGCACATCGCATCGGGCGGGGATTCCCGGCTAATCTCGAAGAGCGTCACCGCGGGCGATTGCATGCAATGCCACTCCGAAGCTCCGCACCATGTCAAGGGTTTGGAGTGGAGCAATTCTGCTCACGCTGTTACCACCACGGATCCGGCCGGGAACGCGTCCTGCGTCGGATGCCATACCAACAACGGTTTCATCGATCGGATCAATGGAGTCGGACCCGCCGACTTGTCTTACGATGCGATCAGTTGCCAAACCTGCCACGAACCGCACGGCCAGACTACGCCCAGCACCAGTGCGCACCTGGTCCGGACAACGGCCGCAATTACTCTTAAGGATGGAACTAAGGTTACCAATGCCGGCATGGGCACGCTTTGCATGAATTGTCACCAAGCCCGGCAGAAAGCCGCAACCTACGCCGCCAGCACCGCGGGCAGCGCTCATTTTGGCCCGCATGAAGGCCCGCAAGCCGACATGCTGATGGGAGCCAATGGCTTCACTTATGGCCAGGACATCCCCAGTTCCGCGCATCAGTACATAGTTGCGGATACCTGCGTCGGTTGCCACACGCAATCGCCAGCCTCCACCGATCCAGCATTGGGCCAGGTGGGCGGCCATACCTTTAAGATGAGCTTCGCAGGCAACGCCACGATTCCCGCTGAGCAAATGACGGGAGCTTGCCAGACCTGCCATGGTCCGGAGGTCACCACCTTCAACTTCCCATTGATGGATTACGATGGCGATGGCGTCATCGACGGCGCGCAAACCGAAGTGCAGCACCTGCTCGATCAGTTATCGACGATGCTGCCGCCGGTGGGCCAAGCGAAAACTGCACTTACCATCGATTCGACCTGGTCGCAGCCTCAATTGGAGGCCGCTTACAATTGGCTCTTCGTAACCAACGACGGCAGCCATGGAATTCACAACATGGCCTACACGGTGGGCCTGCTCAAGGCTTCGATCGCCAATCTGAAGTCGCAGAGCGGTAACTAACAGCAGTCCACGATTGCGGGCAACTGCACTCGCAGCCTTCGGTCCGTCTCGCGGCGGGCCGAAGGCTTTTTCGTCTTGCCCTGCACCCTGCTTCCACTACCTGCCTAAACGCTAGGCTTTCTTCAGGAACTGCTGGATCGATTTGGCAGCCTGCCGGATGCGGTGCTGGTTCTCGACCAACGCGAAACGAACATAGCCCTCGCCGAGTGGGCCGAAGCCGATGCCCGGCGAGACGGCCACCAGCGCTTTCTGCATCAGCAATTTCGCGAACTCGAGCGAGCCCTGCTGGCGGTAGCGCTCGGGAATCGGAGCCCATACGAACATCGATCCGCGCGGACGTTCCACCGGCCAGCCTGCGCGCTCGAGTCCGTTAATCAGCACATCGCGGCGCTTCTGGTAGGTGCCGCAGATCTTCTCCGTCTCCCTGGCGCACTCCCGCAGCGCGATGATAGAAGCGATCTGAAGCGGTTGAAAAATTCCGTAATCGAGATAGCTCTTGATGCGCGCCAGAGCCGCGATCAGCTTGCGGTTTCCAAGACAGTAACCCACGCGCCAGCCGGCCATGTTGAAACTCTTCGACATGGAATAAATCTCGACCGCCAGTTCCTTTGCGCCGTCCACTTGGAGGATGCTGGGTGCGCGGTATCCATCGAAGCAAATATCGGCGTACGCGAAATCGTGGACTACCCAGGTACCGTGTCGCTGCGCCAGGCTCATCACGTCGCGGAAGAATTGGAGATCCACGCAATGCGTCGTCGGGTTGTGCGGGAAGGAGATGAGGATCATCTTCGGCTTTTTCGACGAGGTGTGATACAGATGCTCCAACCGGTTAAGAAACGTGGGTGGATCCGGCATGGGCAGCATGCACGCGTGGCCCTCCGCCATGATCACGCCGTATTGATGAATGGGGTAAGCCGGGTTCGGCGACACTACGGCATCACCCGGCCCGATCACGGCGAAGAGCAGGTGAGCCAGGGCATCCTTGGCGCCGACGGTGACAATCGCTTCGGCTTCCGAGTCCAGCTCCACTTCATAACGCTCGCGATAATAGCGCGTAATTTCTTCGCGCAGGCGTGGAATGCCGCGCGACATCGAGTAGCGGTGATTGCGCGCATTGCGAATCGCCTCGATGGCTTTTTTCACCACCGGCTCGGGCGTCGCGCCGTCCGGATTGCCCATCCCGAGATCCACCACGTCCATCTGCGCCGCCCGCGCCTTGGCCTTCATCTCGTTGATGACGGCGAACACGTAAGGCGGCAGCTTTTGGATGCGATAGAACTCATCGGAAACCGAGGCCATAATCTATTGTAGGGCGATGCTTACGGATTTGGTCCAGATCGACCGGCTCGGCCGGCAGAAAAAAACCGAGAACGCGCGCTTTCGCGTTTACTTGAAGAGCCACGACTATTCCGACCGCCGCCTGCGCCGCCTGGCCGAAGAAATCGAATCTCAGATCGACTGCACGCAGTGCGCAAATTGCTGCCGCGTCGCCGAAGCCGGCGTGAAGGATCGAGATATCGAGAAGCTGGCCAAGTTCATCGGTGTCTCCCACGAAGAATTCCTGCGCGATTACACCGGCCGAAACGAATCGAATGAGCTGATCCTTAAGCGCACCGAGTCCGGATGCGTGTTCCTGGAAGGCAACCTTTGCAGCGTCTACGAAGCGCGGCCGCGAAGCTGCGCGAACTTTCCCAACCTGGTGCGCGGCGACGGTTCCATCGCCAGCCGCATGTGGCAATTGGTGGATCGAGCCGCCTACTGCCCGATCGTCTACAACTGGATGGAAACCGTGAAGCAAGAAATGGGCTTTCGTTGATCAAGATCGGCAAGCCACGCACATTGCGTCGAGCTCACAGCGTTCCGTAATAGACATTAGTGCTGTACAGGAAGTCGACGCGGCCGTTCTTTTGGTGGCTTTCGTAGAGGCGCCTCAGTTCGGCCATGATCGGTTCGTAGTTCTTATCTCCCGGGCGCGGAGCATACGAAGAGGATTCCAGGCGGCCGCGCAGCCCGGTCCAGTCAAAATGCTGCACGTTGGGAAACGTCGCCAGTTTCCAATTGCGATGCTCGAAGAACTCGCTGATCCGGTCGGCGTCGATGCGGCGATGGTCTATTTTCCGGTAGTCAGGCCCATAGCGGAGCACCAGGTCTTCATATCCAGCCAGGAAATCTCCGGTCACCAGCCGCTCGTTCCAGACCAGGGCTACCCAGCGCGGGGCGCGAAGAATGCGACGAAACTCGGGCCGGGTCGCGGTAGGGTCAAACCAGTGGAAGGCTTGGCCGGCCGCGATCAGGTCCACGCTCGCATCGGCCAGACCGGTCTGCTCGGCTCGTCCGTCAACACTGGCGAATCTCTGGTATTGCGCCAGGACGCGCTGGCCCGCTTCGCGCATCTCTTTGTTCGGCTCGACACCGATCACCGCGCATCCGAAATCCAGAAAGAGTTTGGTCAGGAAGCCGGTGCCGGAGCCGACGTCGGCGATTGTAGAATCGGCGTTCAGCCCGCACTCGCGCGCTAGCAACGGCACGATCTCGCGCGGGTAGGAAGGCCGGTAGCGGATGTAGTCGTCCACCCGCGAAGAAAAGCGCCCGGTTGGGTCGAGTGCGGCCATGTCCTGATTCTACTTTGGCCGGTGGGTCATATTCGGCGCTGGCTGATACGCTGGAGCTAGCTTGTGGCCTGATGATCCCCAGGACGCCGCCAGACGTCTGGCACGCGCGCGCACTTTCGACGAGATCGCTGAGCTTTACGACCAGGCGCGGCGCGGATATCCCGAGCAGCTCTTCGACGACCTTTTCAAGCTGGCCGGAACGGAACCCTCGCGTGCCAACGTGCTCGAAATCGGATGCGGTACCGGGCAGGCGACTCTTCCGCTAGCGCGCCGCGGATGTAACGTGCTGTGCATCGAGATGGGACCGAACCTGGCACAGGTCGCCCGCGGGAAGCTGGCTCAGTTCCCGCGCGTCGAGATCGTGAATGCGCGGTTCGAGGATTGGGACGCTGGCGGCGCAGTCTTCGATGTGGTCTTTGCGGCGAACTCGTGGCATTGGCTTGACCCGGGGTCGCGCTACTCGAAAGCCGCCCGATTGCTTCGGCCCGGGGGCGCCTTAGCATTCACCACCAGCCGTCACGCGTTTCCGCCAGGCTTCGATCCGTTCTTCGCTGAGATTCAGGCCTGCTACGAGGCCATCGGCGAAGCTCGCCTGAGCTGGCCACCTCCGGCGCCCGAAGACCTTCCAGACGCGCGGGAAGAGATCGAGCGCAGCGGCTTTTTCGAGGACGTGCGCATTGTGCGTTATTTGCGGGCCGAAGAATTTAACGCGGACGAACACATTGCAATGATGAGCACGGCATCGGACCATCGCTTGATGGAGCCGGCCAAGCGGGAGCGGCTGTTCGCCGAGATGCGCCGCCTGATCGAAGCGCGTCCGGGTGGCCGCGTTCAACGGCACCTCCTCACCATTCTGCACGTGGCGCGGAGCCGTTCTTGCTGTTAAGTGCACTGGGCCTGATTATTTTCGCCGCAGTGGCCCACTCCATCTGGAAT
Organism: Bryobacteraceae bacterium; assembly: GCA_035501355.1. Classification (GTDB taxonomy): domain Bacteria; phylum Acidobacteriota; class Terriglobia; order Bryobacterales; family Bryobacteraceae; genus Palsa-89. Next base: position 20,524 of record DATJWJ010000140.1, read on the forward strand.
CTGCTGGCCAAACGGGCGGCCAAGCATAAACATTTCATATGGTTTTCGTCCGTGAGCGAAGCCGCGCTTTTTATGCCGCTCGCGATTTGGGCGCTGACCGGTTCCTGGCCGCGCCTGGGCGTGAAGGCCGTGATACTTCTTATCGCCACCGGAGTTTTGCACTTGTTGTACACCGAGAGCCTGCTGCGCGGGTATCGTGCCGGCGATTTTTCGGTTGTGTATCCGCTGGCGCGCGGCACCGGACCGCTGCTCTCGTTCGTGGGAGCGGTGATGCTTCTGCGCGAGCATGTCTCCTGGCCGGCCGTATTCGGCGTGCTGCTGGTGAGTTTGGGCATCCTGCTGTTGTCCGGTATCGCGTCTGGCCAGGCGATTGGCTTGGCGGGACTCGCGTGGGGCGTGGCTACCGGATTCACCATCGCTGGATACACGCTAGTGGACGCCTATTCGGTGAAAATCCTTCTGCTTTCGCCCATTCTTGTGGATTACGCTGGAAATCTCCTTCGCACGATCATGTTGTCGCGTCGCGCATGGCGCGGGCGATCGACGCTCAGGCTCGAGTGGGGCGTTTGCTGGAAACCGGCGCTCGCGGTGGGCATGCTCATGCCTCTCGCCTACATTCTCGTGCTAGTGGCCATGCGAATCGCCCCGGTGAGCCGTATTGCTCCGGCGCGTGAGATGTCGATGATGATTGGCGCCTACATGGGTGCCAAATTTCTAAGCGAACCACATCTGGCGCGCCGCTTGACCGCATCCGCTCTCATTGCCGGCGGCGTGGCGGCCCTGGCGCTAGGTTGACTTCAGGAATTCGATGAGCAACCGGCTCACCTCCTCGGGCTGTTCCTGCTGGACCCAATGCCCGGCGCCATCCACCAAGTGGAAACCGATCATTTTCGTGCATGCGCTGGTTCTCATTCGATCCACTGCGCCTGCGGTCTGATACACGCCCCAGTCGCTTTTGCCGCCGATGAAGCAGGATGGCACATCGATGGTGCGCCCGGAAAACGTCAAAAGCTCGGCATTGTTCTTCGGGTCGGCGCCGCGACGGTATCCTTGCAGCGCGCCCTGGAAGCCGGTTCTACCATACTCGGACGCGTACACGCTGACTTCGTCGTCGGTGAGCCATTTGCACGCCGCGATCTCGGCGGGGGAAGGCATCATCGGCGCAACGGTCTCGCACATTCCTTTGTCCAGATCCATGACGTAGTAGGTGGGCATTTGAGCCATCTCTTGGGCTGTGCGCGCTTTTAGCGGATGCGGATGGTTGCCTTTCCAATCCGCGCTTTTGTAGTAATAATAGGCGCGAAAGAATGCGTGCAGGCCCTGAGGGCAGTGGCTCATGTTGGGGTCGGCTTCGCGCGTCGTGTAGTAGCGTTGGTAATACTTTCGTGGCCGGGGCAGCTTGGCCAGATCCACGTCGATATCGGGCGGTAGGTTACGAATAGCGGTGGTGCGAGGAAACGAAGGCGCGCCACCGAACGGAGCGCTCATCATGACCACCGACCGAAACACATCGGGACGCGCGAGCGCGCACCACGCTGCCGCGGGCGACCCCATATCATGTCCCACCACGTGGACCGACTGATGATCTAACAGGGAGATGAGCGCCAATGCGTCGCGCACAATATTGAGCTGGCTGAACAAGGCGAGGTCGGCGTCGTAGCTCGAATCCCATCCGGTAGTGCGGCCGTAGCCGCGCTGATCCGGTGCGACCACGTGATAACCCGCCGAGGCCAGCGGCAGCATTACTTTTCGCCAGCTAAAAGCCAGCTCCGGAAAACCGTGCAGTAGCAAAACGCACGGCCGGTTCGGTGGATCGAATCCGGCCTCCAGCATGTGCACCGTAAGGCCGTTGACGTTCTTCACGAAGCGCGAGCGGATGCCCTCGGGGATGGTGGTCTGGCCGTAGGCGACGTTCTGGTTCGCAGCACGGGCTTCGCGCGATGTAGTAATTTGACCAAGAGCCGCCATCATCGCTTGCAAATGCCGGCGTCGCGTGAGTGAATCGAAGGACACACTATTTTTCCTTCTCTTGCGCGCGCCCTCCGCTAAGAATCAGTTCAGGCGCTTCATTTCCTTCGTGGCAGGCGTATTCGTACATTTGGTAATCGTCATCGCGGAAGAATGGAATGGCCACCTTCCACGGACGAGTGTACATATTCGGGTCCTCAATGGTGACCTCGTAACTGAGCGTGTCGGCATCGGTGCGAGTAAAACGCTCGACCACGTGGGTCGCCTCGGTCTGCATGATGCCCTTCACGCGTCCGGTGGCGGCGCTGGTGGCGATCCATCCCTTGTCGTTGAAGTTGGTGGTATCGACGACCAGCGTGTTGCCCTCCCAGTGCCCGCGCGAGTCGCCGTCCCACAAGCGCACGTTGGCCGGAGGATGCGGGCGGCCATCGATCGGGATGACGCGTACGTTGTGAATCATTTCCGAGACGATCGCCACTTGGCCCGGCGTCTGAATGATCTGGTACGCGTTGTTATAGCCGGCTGGGAACATTCCGGCGGGAACACCGCGCGTGATGCAGCGGTCCCACACGCTCATGTATACGTAGGAATCACCTTCGTGCGCGTGGTTGTAGTCGCGTCGAGCTTCAGCGGCGGGCGTCAGCGGAACGCGTCCGTCGGGTGGATCCACCACCAGCGACGTCTGGCGTGTCTTAACCACTCGCGTGCCGGAATCCAACCAGAGATTGTTGTAATCTCCGACCTCGCCTGGCCGCGCGGGACGATCATGGCGGTTCTCAGCGGCGTGCTGTTCGGCCTTGGCTGCCTCTTCCTCGGTCAGAAACGCTTTGTTGCCGAGCGCGACGGGCCGCTCGAACGGCGTGATGGTGGCGTTGCTCCAGATGCCTTGGATATCCGGCTGGCCGTCGGGAGTGCGCTTCGACCAGGAGCTGTCTTGCGACGCCCGCATGGCGGCCGGCTTTTTCTCCGCCGCCAGCAAAGTCTGGGCTGCGGAATGAATCGCTAAACTCGACAAGGCTGCGATGACGACTGCTGCGGGAACGAGAAATCGGAGCTGCATGGTAGGCCCTCCCCTTCTCATCTACTGTACGCCTGCGGGAACTCCGTCAGGCACGATCACCCTATTTTGACGTTTCGCGCTGCTGGGCGCGGGCGCCGCCTAGTATCATCTCCACCGCGGTGTTCCCTTCATGGCAGGCGTACTCGAACATGCGATATGTCTCATCGCGCTCCAGCGGAATCGCAACCGTCCACGGCCGCGTGAACATGGTTGGATCGTGCAGAGTGACTTCGTAACTCAGCGTATCGGCATCGGTGCGCGTGAAACGCTCCACCAGGTGCAGTGCCTCAGTTTGCGGAATTCCCTTGATCCGCCCCTGGACGGAGCTGGTTGCGATGGAACCTTTGTTGTTGAAGTTGGTTGTATCGACTACCAGGGTGTTACCTTCCCAATGCCCGCGCGAATCGCCGTCCCAGAGCTGCACGTTGGCCGGAGGATGGGAGCTGCCATCGATGGGGATGACGCGCACGTCGTGAATCATCTCTGACACAATGACCACCTGTCCCGGCGTTTGAATGATCTGATAGGCATTGTTGTGGCCGGCCGGGAACATGCCGCCCGGAATGCCGCGCGTGATGCAGCGATCCCACACGCTCATGTACTCGTAGGAATCGGTTTCGTGCACGCGGTTGTAGTCGCGTTTCGCTTCCGCGGCAGTGGCCAAGGGCACGCGGCCATCCGGCGGATCCACCACCAGCGACGATTGGTGGGTCTTCACTACTTTATTACCGGGGTCGGTCCAAAGCTCGGCGCCCACGTCGCCTTCGCGCAGCGGCCGTTCGCCACGATGGCGCGCTTGCTCTTCCAGCTTGGCTGCCTCTTGTTCAGTCACAAAGGCTTTGCCAGCCAGCGCGGCGGGCCGCTCGAAAGGCGTGATGGTGGCGTTGCTCCAGTAGCCTTCGATGTCGGGTTGGCCGTCCGGCGTGCGCTTCTGCCAGGAATCGTGCGAGGTCTGAGAAAACGCGGGCATCAGCGCGAACAGTGGCACCAATAGAATGGCCGGCAAACCGGCAAAGCATCGATAGATCAATTTAACTGTTTCCCTGCCTCTACTTTACGACGGCGCGCTTCTCGTATACTTATACCCAGCGCGAACCGCGCCCGGGAGGGATTATGCGCCACGTTCTACGATGCTCAGCCATTGTGTTTGCATGCATCTCCGCGCAGCTTTCGTTTGGCGATGATGGCGCGAAACTGGTGCGCATCGACCACTACGTTGGAGTGCGCTCCACCGTGCCTGCTATCGAAGGGCAAACCGCGCAGATCTACGTGCGAGAGGTGGTGCTGGCCGGAACCGTGCTGCGCGATGCGGTGCCGGGCGACCGCGTGGTCCTTTTCATTCATGGCGCGGGCACTCCGGCGGAGGTGTCGTTCGACGTCGCGTATCAGGACTACAGCTGGATGGAGTTTCTGGCCCGCGCCGGGTTTGACGTGTTCGCGATGGACACGACTGGCTACGGCCGCTCCACGCGACCCGCGCCAATGAACGATCCCTGCAATCTTTCGCGCGAACAGCAGACGGCCTTCGTCCCCAGCCTGATCGCTTCGCCGTGCGCGCCGTCCTATCCGCACCAGCTCACCACCATCGCGTCCGATTGGAATGACATTGGCGCGGTTGTCGACCATATTCGCGTGCTGCGTCATGTGGAACGGCTGAATCTAATAGCGTGGTCGTTGGGCGGACCTCGCGCCGGGGGGTATGCGTCGCAGCATCCCGACAAAGTGCGTGCGCTGGTACTTCTTGCGCCCGCCTATAACCGCGCCGGCCGCGCCGAGGCGCCCGAAAAAATTCCCGCTGACGGGCCAGCTTTCAACAAGCAGTCGCTCGACGATTTCACGTCTAATTGGGATCGACAAGTGGGCTGTCCGGATCAATACGAGCGTGGGGCTCACGACGCCGTCTGGAGCGCGATGCTAGCATCGGATCCGGTTGGCGCCAGCTGGGGCACGGGTGTGCGGCGTGCGCCGCAGACCACGGTTTGGGGTTGGAGCACGGCCGCTGTCGAGAAAATGAAGATGCCCACTCTGATGGTCTCCGGCGCGCACGATAAGCAGGTCCCATCGGAGCGCGTGCGGGATCTTTATGCGGATCTGGGTTCGCCGGACAAAGTCTTTGTCGACTTAGCCTGTTCATCGCACAACGCGATGTGGGAGAAGAATCATCTGCTGCTGTTCTCTGCGTCGCTGGAGTGGCTGACGAAGGGGACGGTCAAGGGCGCGCACGAGGGGACGTTGAAGCTCGGATATTGACGAACGCGGCGCGATAGCAGCACGGGCTGGCGGGAAGGAGTTCCGAGAGCCGGTGTGGGCCAATTCTGCGAAACTACCTGCGGTCAGGACAGCGCCGACCGGCGGTGCCGCCACGCAGGCCCAACCTTCTCCGATATTGCCTCAGGGTTCGTAATCCTCAGAAGTCGACCAGTCGTCGGCGTTAGACGCAACGTGTTTCAACGCTGTGAGCAACTGCTGGCCCAAGTGAACCAGGAGCGGTCTCATTCGCGCGGCCGCTGCTCTAGGCGCTCTTGCTCAGGTGCTTGAAGTAGCCCAGGTCTTCGCCGGTGAGCAGTTTGGTGGCGAAAATGATCTGGCCGGTGTGTTGCGCGAAATGTTCCACGACGTGGTAGATGGCTTCCATCACGGTTGTGTCGTAGACCTTTTGGATCGTTTTTCGTTCGGCCAGGCGCTCCACTGGCAGAGCGCGGATCACGCCGGCAGCTTCACTCACGGTGGCTTTGAGTTTGGCTGCGAGCTCGGCCGGCTGTAAACCTCCGCGCGCGGAGAACTCGGCGTCGCGATCGCGAATGTCCGGTTGGCCCCCCACGCCGCTGATGATCCACTGGCGAATATTGCCGCACAGGTGCAACACGATGTTGCCGACCGCATTCTGGTTATCGCTGTTGCGTGTCCAGACCTGCTCGGGGGACAGACGCCCGACGCAATCCTGGATGCGTCCGCTCAAAGTGAGCAGCTGATCGGCGGAATAGTTGAGGAACGCTTGCTCGATCACAGCACCTCCTCCGACCAGTTCTCGAGAATCGATTTCACCTTGGCGGTGTACTGATCAGCCAGCGCGCCGTCGATCAAGCGATGATCGAACGTCAGCGCCAGATACGCGACTGAGCGGATGGCGATGGCGTCGTCCACCACGACGGGAATTTTTTCCACCGCGCCGACACCCAGGATGGCGACCTGCGGCTGATTGATGATGGGCGTGGCAAACACGCTGCCGAAACTTCCGAAATTGGTAATGGAGAACGTCCCGCCCTGCACTTCATCGGGCTTCAACTGGCGCGAGCGGGCGCGGGTTGAGAGATCGACGATAGAACGCTGCAAGCCGACGATGTTTTTCTCGTCCGCGCCGCGAATCACTGGCACGATCAGGCCGTTTTCGAGCGCCACCGCGATGCCGACGTTGATTTCGTTGTGATAGATGATGTTGTTGCCTTCAATGGACGCGTTCACGATGGGAAACTGATGAATCGCTTCCACCGCGGCCGAGACGACGAACGGCAGGTAGGTCAGCGAGAACCCATAGCGGCGCTCGAATTCCTCCTTGTAGCGCGCGCGCATTTTGGCGACGCGCGTCATATCCGTCTTGTGAACCGTGGTGACGTGCGCCGAGACGCGCTTGCTGAGGATCATGTGCTCGGCGATCTTGGCTCGCATGGTGCTCATGGGCTCAACCCGCGCGCGCGGCGCCTCGGGCCGCGGCACGGGCGCCGGAGCCTGCTGCGAAGTGTAGATCGGCGTGACGGCTTGCGACTGCGGTGGAGATGGCGGGGCCATAGTCGTGACCGGAGCGGCGGGCGTCACTTGTGCCATGGTCCGTGCGCCTTGGGCCGACATGTACGCTTCCAAATCTTGTTTGGTGATGCGCCCGCCCGCTCCGGTTCCTTTCACCTGGCGAAGATCGATGCTGTATTCGCGCGCCATCTTGCGGACCAACGGAGAAAGCGGCCCGTTGGGCGATTCCGCTTCGGCATAGCTCACCGGTTGCGGTTCGGGAGCGCGCGGCGGAGCCTGGGGAGTTGGTGGCGGAGCAACGGGCGGGCGCTCAGCCTTCGGCGCCGATGCGGGAGACGGCGGTGCGGGAGCCTGCTTGGCGGCTGCCGGTGCTGGAGCCGATGCCCCATTTCCACCCGCTTCGTCAATCCGTCCCACCACGGTGCTGATGGAGACGGTCTTGCCCTCTTCAACCAGCACTTCCTTCAGCACGCCGGACGCCGGCGCTGGAATCTCGGTGTCGACCTTATCGGTCGAGATTTCAAACAGCGGCTCGTCGCGCTCGACATGCTCGCCCGCCTTTTTGAGCCACTTGGTCAGCGTGCCCTCGACAATGCTTTCGCCCATCTGGGGCATTACTACATCAGTCATTAGAATGTCTCCGTCAATTCAGGAACGGCTGGTTCCCCGCGTAGTAAGTTGAATTGAAATTGTTTGGAAAAATTTCGCGCCAGCGCGGAAATCACCTGGTCGCGGCCGGCGCTCGAGCCCAGCTCGCGCATCGAAGTAACCGGTTTCGTAATCCCGCAAGGCACGATGTATTGGAAGTAAGTCAAATCAGTTGCATGATTCAGGGCAAAGCCGTGAGACGTAACCCAGCGGCTGATGTGTACACCGATTGCAGCCACCTTCTTTCCGTCTACCCAGACCCCGGTGCAACCTGGCACTCGTCCGGCTTGGATGCCAAACTCCGCTAGCGCATCCAGGATGACCTGTTCCAGAGTCCTGACGTAAGCGACCACATCACGCTTCCATTCTCTCAAATCGAAAATCGGGTAGCCGACGACCTGGCCGGGACCGTGATAGGTGATGTCGCCGCCGCGATCGGTTGGATGAAAGCCGATGCCCGCGCGCCGCAATACTTCTTCGCTCGCCAGCAGATTGTTCATCTGGCCGTTGCGGCCCAGCGTAATGACGTGCGGGTGCTCGACGATCAAGAGCTGATCGGGTATCAGGCCGCGTTTGCGCTTTTCCACCAGATCCTTCTGCAGCGCGAGAGCCTCGGCATAACCGATGCGGCCGAGATCGCGAAGTTCGCAATTTCTCATGCGTCAATCGTCAGTCCGTAAACGTTGTTAAACGCCTCGCCCATGGCTTCATATAGCGTCGGATGGGCGTGGATGGTGTTCATCATGGTCTCGACCGTGGCTTCGGCTTCCATGGCGGTGACGGCTTCGGAAATCAGCTCAAAAGCTTCCGGGCCGATAATATGAACGCCCAGGATCTCGCCGAATTTCTCGTCCGCCACCACCTTGATGAATCCGGTGTGATTGCCCATGATGCTGGCCTTGCTGTTGGCCGAGAACGGAAATTTCCCGATCTTCACCTGACGGCCCTGGGCGCGCGCCTGCGCTTCTGTAAGACCGACGCTGCCGATTCCGGGCTCGGTGTAGGTGCAGCTCGGGATGCGATTGCGGTTGATCGGCTTGGCGTGCTTGCCGGCCATATGGGCTACCGCGACCATGCCTTCCATTTTGGCGACGTGCGCCAGTTGCGGAGTGCCCGCCACGACATCG
>DATJWJ010000141.1:0-4353 GCA_035501355.1 Bryobacteraceae bacterium
AATGGACAGATCCTTCGCTTCGCTCAGGATGACAGGCTACTTCTTCACTTCGCTCATCAATGCGAGCAGGTTCTCTTCGCTGTCGCGGAAGAACGTCATCCACAGATCGTGGTCGGGCAGGCGGGCGATCATGTGGGGCTCATCTTCGAAGCGCACACCCTGGTCTTTCATGCGCGCATGCGCCGCCTGGATGTCGGGCACGGCGAAATACAGGATTGAGCTGGCGTGGTCGAACTCAGGTTTCTCGGGACGATCCAGCATCAGGCGGACGCCGCCGCAATCGAAGAACGCCAGCCCCGGCGGAGCCTTGAACAGCAGCTTGAGCCCCAGGATCTTCTCGTAGAAATCCGCCGCGCGGTCCACGTCGCGGGTGCGAATCTGAATCTGTCCCAGCCGCGTGATTCCCGGCGCGCTTACCGTCGTCATCATGCTCTTGACCTCCTCTGCAATATTAGTTAGCATAGCTAACTATATTTGGCGGGCGAAGTCAAGTTTAAGATTCTCAGCGTGACCTCAGCGTGCTGTGCGGTCAAAAGCTTTAAACCGCCGAGTTCGCAGAGAACGGCCGCAGAGCTCGCAGGGAAACACAACCCGACTCAGACCTATCAGCTATCCCATGCCGCGAAACTCGTCATTCAACAATCAAAAATCAACAATCAACAATTCCCGCTCGGACGCGCTCGCCATCGCCGACCGCCTGCATTCGGCGGCGATCCACCTGTTGCGGCGCGTGCGCAAGCAGGACGTCGCCACCGGCGAAGGCCCGGCCCGGCTCTCTGCCTTGTCGGTGCTGGTGTTCGGAGGCGCGAAAACGCTGGGCGAACTGGCCGCGGCCGAGCAGGTCAAGCCGCCGACCATGAGCCGCATCGTCGCCGGACTCGAGCGCAGCGGCTTGGTCGTGATCCGCAAAGACGCGCAGGACGCCCGCCGCATGCGCATCCGCGCCACTTCGAGAGGCCTGAAGCTGCTCGAAAAAGGACGCCGGCTGCGCATCGAGTATCTCGCTAACCATCTGAAAGAGTTGACCGTGGAGGAACTCTCGCGGCTCGGCGACGGAGTCGAAATCCTGGCCCGCCTGCTGCAGAAGTGGTCCTGATTTCGGGCCTGCTTCACGTTCGGGAGGGGTTACTTTGGGCACATGCAAAGCCTTGTCCTGCCAGCCATACTTAGATTGGTCTTAAGTAATCGCGGTGCATTCGGGGGACCCGGTTATAAGAGGAAGTTGCAGTTTCTGTGTTCCTCTCTGCACGGCAATCTGTACAATTGCGGCTCGAAAGGATCGCATTGGCGAAGACGCGGATCACTCTGATCGCTGCCAGCGTGCTGTGGTTGACGCATGCCGGTGTCGTCGTGTTCCTCGGCACCGCCGGCCGCGGTCCTCTGCTCTCCGACGTCATCCAGTTCGTTCTTGGAGGTGTCCTCCTTTATGCCATCGTGCAGGCGGAACACCGTTCGGAGGGAATGGCGATTTCTTTCTGGCGGCTTACCGCTGTGGCCTACCTGCTCCTGTTCGTCGCTCAGGGCTTGAGCATTTACAACGACGTTGTCCACGCGGTCGCGGTCAACTGGACGAACAATCTCCTGTTCTCGTTCTGGTTCGTTCCGCTGGCCATGGCGATCTTTCTCGATCCCGACAGCAGCGGCAGCAAAATCGATTCCCTCGTCGCCCTCGATTTCGTGCAAGCCGTTCTGGTTTGTGTTGCGGCGTACGTGTACTTCTTTTATCTGCCCAACGCGCAATCCTCCGGCGAGTTGTCACACGAAGTGTGGGGACCGTACTTCGTGGGTTATTCCTTTGTGGCGGCGGCGTTCCTGCTGCGCGCGTGGGCCACGCGTTCGCGCGATGCCCGCGTTCTATTTGGGCGCATGGGGCTCTTCCTGGTTTTTTCCATCTTGGTGGACGCGCTCTGGGACTACGGTCCGGTCAAGGGCTTGCGCCTCGGGTCCTGGTTCGATCTGCTGTGGAGTGCGCTGCTGGTGATTCCACTCGTCATCGCGGTTACGTGGAAGCAGCAGGAGGCGCCGGAGATCACGCATGACGCCCCGCGCCGCGACAAGCGCATTTACACCGAAATCTTTTATTTGCTGTATCCGCTGCTGGTGCTGTTCATGTCGCTGCGCATCGCGCGCGAGCACCTGGTGCTCGCAGCCCTGATCGTATTTCTCGCGTTCGTGTGCTCCAGCGCGCGGCTGCTGGTCACGCAGCATCGCCTGATGTTGACCAAGGACGCGCTGCGCCGCGAGGCCTCGCGCGACAGCCTGACCAGTCTGTGGAACCGCAAGGCAATCATGGACGTTCTGGAGCGCGAATTGCTGCGCGCCGAGCGCGACCGCCAGCCGGTCGGACTGATCATGATCGACGTCGATCACTTCAAGAGCATCAACGACAGCCGCGGCCACGTGGCCGGCGACTCTGTGCTGCGCATCATAGCCAGCGGAATCGCGGCGGTGGTTCGTCCTTATGATTCGGTGGGACGTTACGGCGGAGAAGAATTCCTCATCGTCGCTCCCAATTGCGACCTGGCGGAAACCTGGGAACTGGCCGAGCGCGTGCGCGTGCATGTCGCGGGAGTCAACATCAACGTGGGCGGCGCCGCCGTGCAGGTCAGCTTGAGCCTGGGAGTCGCAACCGCGGAAGCTTCCGCCGATCTCGAGAAGTTGCTGCAAGCCGCCGACGCGGCCATGTATCAGGCCAAGAACGCCGGGCGCAACCGCGTCGAGCCCAGCATGGGCCGCGCCGCCGGCGCCAGCCAGAGCAGCAGCGCCACGCCAAACCGCGACTTCTGGCTGTAGAAGCCGGCTCTCGGCTCTCGGCTTTCAGCCGTCAGACCTCAACCCTCGAGCCCTGCCTCTATCCCTTTGTCATCCTGAGGCCCGCGCCTTTTGCGGGCCGAAGGATCTCTGCAGTTTGCCGGCGCGTCGTCGACTGCGGGAGTTACATCCATCGTCGCAACTCACGCGGCGGCGAGCAAGCGCCAAAGATCCGTCGCCGCACGGCGATGAGAAGAAGAGCATTCGCCTCTGCTCCGACTAAAAACGACCACCGGCCCTGAAGGGCATTGATGGCACGTGCTTAACGCGGCGCTGAAGCGCCGCTCTTCCACAGTCTGAAGCCTGAGGTCTCGCACAACGCGAAGCCGCTCGTCTCGCAAAATGCGGCGAGAGTCTTGGACGGGCTCTGGCCACGCGCTGGGATAACCGTTCCCCTTATCGCGGTGCCCGCGGGCTGCATCGCAGCCACTCCCGTGATACCTTCGAAGGCAGCATGTTCCCACGTTTTCGCCTCCGGCTGATTCTCGTGCTCTGCTTCGCGCTGCCCCTCCTCGCGCAACAAGCGGCGCAGGATTCCGGCAACGCCGTCCCCAAAATCAAGACGCAAGTTCGGCGCGTGCTGGTCGACGTGATCGTGACTGACGCCAAGGGCGACGCGATCACGGGCCTGAAGAAAAAAGATTTCGAAGTCCGCGAAGACGGCACGCCCCAGGCCATCGCCACGTTTGAGGAACACCGCGGCGCGGAGCCGACCGAAATCAAGCTGCCGCCCATGCCGCCGAATGTGTTTACGAATTTTCCGACCACGCAGGTGCCCGACTCCGTCAACGTCCTGCTGCTGGACGCGTTGAATACGCCCTCCAACGACCAGGTGTACGTGCGCACCGAGATGATCAAGTATCTGAAGAGCGTTCCTGCAGGCACTCGCATGGCGGTTTTCACGCTGGCTTCGCGCCTGCGCATGTTGCAGGGATTCACCGCCGATTCGTCGGAACTGCTGTCTGCCCTGAACCGGGGCGGCGCCGAGCCGCATCCTTCGGCGCTGTTGCAATCCAATGTGGAAAAAGATGCGGACCAGCGGCGCATCGATTTTATGAACGAAAATGCGGCCGGGCCGCCGACTCCGCAGCCGACGTCGGGTGTGCCGCCGGTCCCCGGGCTCGATCCCATCAGCGCGGCCCAGCAGTTTCTGGCCGACACCGCGGTTCAGCTCTCCAACGCGCGCATCGAGATCACGCTCGACGCTTTGCAGCAGCTGGCGCGCTATCTGGCGGGCTTTCCCGGACGCAAGAACGTGATCTGGTTTTCCGGATCGTTCCCCGCGGGCATTGTGCCCAATGCGGATTTACCCGACCCGTTCGTCGGCCTGAAAGATTACGAGTACGATTTTCGCAAAGCGACCGATCTGCTGACCGCGGCCGATGCGGCTCTCTATCCGGTCGCGGCTGAGGGACTCGTGGCCGACAGTACATTTCCGACCGCATCCACGGAGATCGGCGAGAAGCGTATTTCGGTGGCTGCTCAGGACAGCAACCAGCGGATGCGTACCGGCGTGATGGATCGCGATTCCAACCACGCCAC
>DATJWJ010000142.1:0-69264 GCA_035501355.1 Bryobacteraceae bacterium
CGAGAAACTGCAGGAAGGGATGCGGCCCCCGCCCGACGATCATCAAGGCGACGCTGGTCAGATCTATTGAGCCTTGATAATCGTCGGATGAAATATCACCCACGAGCTTCTTACCGGAACGTTCCAGAAGACCCGCGACCGACTTGCTAAGGGCGAGACAGAACGCGAGCACCTCGCCAGCGCCTTTCTCTTTGCCAAGAAATCTGCTCAGTTCTTCAGATGCGTTTTCGAGGGCCGGTATATGCGAATAGACGCGCTCCGACGTGTGGCTGAACAGGCTGTGGCCTGTGTCGTGAAGGAGAGCCGCGAGGCGCATCTCCTCTTTAGCCTAAGAATCGCCCTATCCGCATCCTCATCGTGGCCGAGGGCCCTGACAATCGTCTTGACCGTATCGCCATGCCGCCGAAGAAGCGCATCGAATACTCTGGAGGCGATCGTTACGACGCCAATTGAGTGCTCGAATCTGCTGTGAGTTGCGCACATATACGTCTGAAAAGCCAAGCCCACCTGATGAATATCGCGCAGTCTTTGGAATATTGGTGAGTCGATTAGGGCCAACTCTCGCCAGGAGAACCTGTTGGTGCCCCACAGGTTGTCATGAAGCACCTTTGAGCGCTTGAGCGGCAGGACGGGATGAATTGGGGCGTCTCCGAAATATTCTGGGTGCTGGGAGGCAAGGTGTTGATCAATAAAGTCGACGACAGCACGAAGAGCAGGATATTTCTCGAGCACTAACAGCTAGTTTACGCCAATATCGCTACTGGCAGATTCGCCGAAGTCTACTTACTGTGGGAAGAAATCCGTCGCCCTGTCTGCAGCAAAGTCCAGAAACCGCTTTGTCGGGGTATCGAGTTCGCCCGCGCGCTTTGACCATTCGGTCGCGATCAGCTCCGGCAATGTGATTGTGTCGAAATGGGGGTTTCTCGCGTCAACGCAGGCGTTCCAGTGCAGCGCGTGGAGGAAGTCAGAGAGCTCTTGACACTTTGGATAGGGACCGTCCCAGTCGAAGCGGAGCGAAGCAAGGAACTGAGGTTTACCCGCTGACTCGCTGCTCTTGAGCTCGTAGAAGAGCTCGTGCCAAGGGCTCTCGTTGTCGAATGGCATTGCCACCGACCTTTGTTGTAAAGTTGCCGCTAGCTGTTCTACGAAATCACCCAGGACCATTTCGCCTCCATACTATACTTCGCCTTCGGGATCTTAGCAACCGTTCCCGATTCACCGAATCTAGTAGCGGGTTGCCTTCAGCACTCTCCTCTCTTGATCAGGGCCTCACTCCTTCTTTGATTCTATCAGGGGTTGAGCGTGATTGTATTCGCCTATTATTCGCCCATAGCACTCTTGAGAATATCGTATACGATATCATAATAAAATGCAAGTGTGAAAGTTATCTATAGAGCAACCTTGCATGGAACAAGTATATCGTATAAGATACAACAATCGATGGCAGAACAGCCGACTGCTGACCAACTCTTCTGGGACCACGTCCGCCACGTACTGCGAGCCCACCTTGAAGACGTCCGTCGAAGTCGGACCAACGGTAAATTTACGCAAGCACGGTTGGCGCTGGAACTCGGGCTAACGCCGATGGGTCTCGCGAACTTCCTGAACGCTCACAGTAAGTCCCTCGGGGGCTTGCCACTGGCTAGAGCGTGTTCTTTGGGAATCGAGTTCAAGTGCGACAACCAGCGCATCGGTCGCATTGATAGGGTTCTCGAGAGGGAGCCTGCTGATGGGCAGCTTGTTCTCGAATTCAGCGACGGCTTCCAAGTGATCGAGGGCGCGAAACCCTTGTCAATTCAGTTGAAGAAGGAACCGGCGCACGCCAATAAAGGGGAAATGCGATTGAAGATCGTATGTTGAGCGCAGGCCAAACGAATGCAAGGTACGAACTGCATCTACAATGACAGCTTCGCGCATGACCGGATGGTAGCGTTGCGGGCGTTGGCGAGTCAATTTCGAGACAGGCCGCGGCTCAACCTGAATATTGCATCAAGGTCATGAAGCCGAAGTCCATGTGGAACTGCTGGTGGCAATGGAACAGCGTTGGGCCGGGATTGTTGGCGACGAAGTCCACTTCAACCTGTTTCCAGGCCGGAACGACCACTACGTCCTTGAAGACTCCCGACGTCGGCTTCTTATCGAAGCTCGTGAGCTCCCAAGTGTGCCGATGCAGATGGACAGGGTGGGCGTCCGCACTCTGGTTGTCGAAGACCATGCGATAGCGCTTTCCGGCCGTGACGATGATCGGCTCGGTGTGGGGATAAGCCTTACCGTTGATGGTGAAATGGTGGCCGTTTTCCGCAGCCTTGAACACCAGTGGAATGCGCCCGTCGGGCTCCGGAGCGACCTGCTGCCCGCCGAAGCTGGTGTAGTCCCACGGCACCATAGGCAACGGCTCCCAGCGCGGCTTGCCTTGCTGGTTGGCGTATTCGACGACGATGCCCATGCCCTGGTTCCGCTGGCGGTCCCGCACTTCGCCCAGGATCCAAACGCCGGGATTGTTCATTTCAACGATCGCGTCCACCCGTTCTCCCGGAGCGACGTCCATGGTAGCAACCGGGGTACCCTGCGAGACCGCGTTGCCGTCCAGTGCTATCACCTGGAAGCGATGGCCTGGCAGCGCCAGTTGATGCGACTCGGTGGCGCTGGCGTTCAAGATTCGGAACAGCACGCGTTGGGAGCGCTGCACGCGAATGGGCTCGCCCGCGCCCAGCATTTTGCCGTTGATTGACCCTAGTTTGTACTCAATTTCGAGCGGGCCATCGGTGCTGAAAGACGGCTCCCACTCGTGCAACAGGATGGGGACTTCCAGATCGTATCGGGCTGGATCGCTGGCCGGATCGATGATCAGCATTCCGAACTGGCCCGAATACGTGCCTGCGTGGAGATTTCGGCCTGGCATCGTGTGGCTGTGGTACCAGCGCGTTCCAGCCGGGCGAGGAGTGAATTCATAGCGGCGGCTGCCGCGGCGCGGAACATGTGGTGTGCCTTCTTCGTGCGCCCCATCAACCTCAGAAGGGATGTGCAGGCCATGCCAGTGCACCAGCTCGTCCTCGTTGGTCTCGTTGAAAATCTCGCAGATAACCGGTTTGCCTTCCTTCATTCGCAGCAGCGGTCCGGGAACCTGCCCGTTATAGCCGATGGTTTTGACGGAGTGGCGCGGGCCGAGATCGAGCGTCATTTCCTGGATACGCAGTGTGACATCAGCTTGTGGCGCGTCAGCCGAGCGGGCCGTTCTGGATGCCAGCGCGGCAGCCATACCGCCGCCCATCAATGACATCAGTCGCCGGCGCGTCATGGAAGGAGAACTCGCGCTCAATTCGGAAGGTTGAAACAAGGAGCTTTCTTTACGATAACAGACCGTCAGAAATGGCGCTCAGCGAGCCACGATCTTGAACAGGTCCAGCGATTCCAACTCGGTTTCCGAATCCGGCGTGAGCGCGGCGTCGGTGTAATTGCGCGCATCCGGATCGCGCTTGAGCTCGCGGCGCAGACGGTACAGCTCCCAGGTCATCACGGCTAAGCGAATATGCTTGGCAATCACCTCGGCGGCAAAGCGCGGATAGAACACTAATGGGTTTTCGCGCGGCAAAGTAGGACGCCGGTCCCGCCGGTACTTGCGCCGGAAGTATCCGCCTTGCAACGGGTCGACTTTTTCGAGAATGATGCAGGTGTAAAACCACAGCAATAGGAACAGCATATTGCCTGCGCTCATTCCAGGAGTTGCGGCCGCGCGGCGCAGCACGGTCTTCATATGCGCCGGTGAATAATAGAACGCCCAGGAATCCTTGTAGAGCTGCTCCCACTCGGCGGTGGACATGAGAGGGTGCTCGGTGGTGACGTGCTCGATGTCGTATTTGTTGAGGTCTGGATCGAGCGGTGCTCCCGCCTTGTACAGTTTCAGATGATCCTCGGAGCCCGGAAGGGGAGTGAGGCAGTGGGGCTCCAAAAGGTCAATTGGCAGCTCGCGCTGGATGATCTCGATATCGCGCAGGACCGACTCCCGGGTGTCGTTGCCGAAGCCAACTATGTAGCCGGCAAATACGGTGACGCCGGCGCGCTTCCACTCCAGCAGCATGCGGCGATATTCGCCGATCTTATTCTGCTTTTTGCGGGCGCCCACCAGGCTATCGGTACGAATGGTCTCGAGACCGATAAACACGCGCGCCACGCCAGCGCGGCGGGCCTTTTCGATGAAACGCGGAAGCCGGTGGCACATGGTGTCCACCTGGATCACGAACTTGATGTTCAACCGCTCGCCTTCGCGCATGGCGATGAGGCGGTCAAAGATGCGTTCCCATTCGCGATTGCGCGCGAAATTGTCGTCGGTGATGAAGAAGCGATTGATGCCCTGCTCAAGATTGCTGCGAACGATGCGCTCCACATCGTCGGCGGAACGATGCCGCGACTTGCGCCCTTGTACGTTGATGATGGTGCAAAAGGAACACTGGAAAGGGCAGCCACGCCCCGCGTCGAAGCTGGTCATGCTGCCGCCCGTGCGGCGGATGCGCGCAGCCGGGAGCAGCGGAATGGGAGTGCCTTCCAGCGCCGGCAGATCCGACATGTAGTTGTAGAGCGGCTTCAATTGACCTTTCCAGGCGTCGCTCAGCAGTTCGTCCAAGCGTCCCTCGGCTTCGCCGGCAAACAGCGAAATGCCGATGTCCATGGCTTCTTTCAGTTCAGGGGTAATCTCGGCCAGCATCGCCAGACAACCTGAGACATGGAAGCCCCCGATGCAAACCGCAATGCCGGCTTGGCGAAAAGGCCGCGCGATATCCATGGCGCGCGGGAACTGGTTCGATTGCACGCCCACCAGGCCAACCAACGCCCGCTTGCCGCGCAACTGGCGGATGATGCGCTTCACTCGGATGCGTGTGTTCATCTCGTCGTAGGCGCTGACGACGATCTCGACGTTTTCGCCCAGCACCCGGCGCTGGTTACATTCGAGTGCCAGTCCGTTGAGGCACGCCAGAGTGTTGGATGGGATCGCAGAGCGCAGCCACTGAATCACGTAGCCGTCGTCGTCGTAATGAGACGGCTTGATAAGGACCAAGTGGAAGCGTTCTGTGGCCTGGGCGTTCAAGCTTCAAGCGTATCGCAGTCTTGTGGGGCGAGTGGCACAAGTTAGCGCCGGGCTGGAAATCTTTGTATCATGACTTGAGAGGATTCCAGCTTTAAATGTTGATTAAGAAGGTTGTTTTTATGGGCGGCACACTTGCGGCCGCCGCGATTTTGGCCTCGGCTCAGAGCTCGGCTTATCAGCCGCCGCGTCTGCCTGATGGCAAGCCCGATCTGAACGGCATCTGGCAGACGATGAACGAAGCCAACTACGATTTGGAAGGTCACACTGCGCGAGCGGCCATGGCCTTGAGACCTGGCCCCTACGGTCCGGTGCCGGCGGCCCCCGTGCTCGCCTTGGGCGCGGTTGGCGCCGTGCCTCCGAGCATGGGCGTGGTTGAGGGCGATACGATTCCTTACAAACCCGAAGCGCTCGCCAAGAAGAAAGAGAACCAGGAACACTGGTTGGACCGAGATCCTGAAATCAAGTGCTACCTGCCGGGCGTCCCGCGCGCGACTTACATTCCCCAGCCCTTCCGGATTTTTGAGAACGCGACGCAGATTTTCTTCGATTACCAGTTTGCCGGCGCAGTGCGCAACATCTACCTGAAAGATCCGGGCCCGGCGCCGGTCGATTCCTGGATGGGCCAATCGGTGGGCCATTGGGAGGGAGACACGCTGGTGATCGACGTGACCGGCTTCAATGATTCGACCTGGTTTGACCGAGCGGGCAATTGGCACACCGACGCGCTGCACGTGGTGGAGCGCTACACGCGCACCAGCCCGGACATTATCTCCTACGAAGCCACCATCACCGATCCGAATGTCTTCACGCGGCCCTGGAAAATCAGCATGCCGCTGTACAGGCGGCAGGAAAAGAACGAGCAGCTCCTGGAATTCAAGTGCACGGAATTTGTTGAAGAACTGATGTACGGCCAGTGGCGGAAGAATCCGCTGCCTCGATAGGCCTAGGGAGGAACTGATATGCGGTATCGCTTAGCTGTTCTGCTCTGTCTGAGCGCATTGGTCCTTTCCAGCGTTGCATTTCCTCAGACGGCGAAGTACTCGCCGCCTCGCTTGCCGGATGGGCATCCAGATCTACAAGGCACTTATGATCTGGCGACCATCACGCCGGTGGAGCGGGCCGCGGGCACGCCATTGGTGCTGACGAAAGAACAGGCTCTTAAGCTTGAGACTGCACGCGCCGCGCAACGCGAACGCGCCGACGCGCCCCTGGACGCCAACCGCGCGGCTCCGCCCAAAGGTGGCGATGGATCGCTAGGCGCCGCGGGTAATGTTGGCGGGTACAATTCCGGCTGGCTCGATCCTGGTTCGGCATTTACGGTGGTGGACGGCCAAAAGCGAGCTTCGTTGATTGTCGACCCCGCGGACGGCCGGGTTCCTCCCATGACAGATACGGCCAGGAAGCGGATGAGGGCGTCCAATGCCCGTCCGACCTCGGACGCTCAGGAAAGTAACGATCCGGGGCTTGAAAAAGCTCCGGGGGCCTATGATGACCCGGAGCGGCGTCCACTGGGCGAGCGCTGCATGCTGGGTTTTGGTTCTACGTCCGGGCCGCCTGCGCTGCCGGACTATTTTTACAATAATCTTCACCAGATCGTGCAGACTCCGGACTCGATCATGATCCTGACCGAAATGGTGCATGACGCCCGCATCGTCCGGATGAATGCGCAGCACCTGCCGCAAAGCTATCGGCTCTGGCTGGGCGATTCGGTCGGCCATTGGGAAGGCGACACGCTGGTAGTTGACACCACTAATTTTACCGACAAGACCCGGTTCCGCGGTTCGACGGAGAATCTGCACGTAATCGAGCGCTTCACGCGAGTCGATGACAAGACGCTGCTCTATAGATTCACGATTGACGACCCGGATACCTGGACCAAGCCGTGGACCGGCGAGTACACTTGGCCGGCCACCAACCAGCACATTTATGAGTACGCCTGTCACGAGGCGAACTACGCGCTAACCGACATTTTGAAGGGCGCGCGGCTGCGAGAGAAGGATCAAGCAGCCAAAGCCACTAAGTGACTAATTAGGAGTTAATAGATGCGAACTAGATTCTTGACATTGGTTTTGGGCGCGTTCGCGGTGTTGTTCACTGCTGCCCTCCCAGCGGCCGCCCATCATGCTTTCGGCGCTGAGTTCGACGCCAACCGCCCCGTCCTGCTCAAGGGCAAGATCGTCAAGGTGGAGTGGGTCAATCCGCACACCTGGCTGCATGTGGAGATCACCAAGGAAGACGGCACCAAGGAAGTTTGGATGGTCGAAGGCGGAAGTCCGAACTCATTGCTTCGCCGCGGCGCCACCAAGAACAGTTTCCCGATTGGCACTGAAGTGATCGTGGATGGCTACCAGGCGCGGGACCATTCCGAACTGCGGGCCAACGCGCGCAACGTGACGTTCACCGACGGCCGTAAAGTGTTCCTGGGTTCCACCGGCACCGGCGCTCCGCCTCCGGAATCTTTCCCGGAAGACAAAGTCAAGCCGCCGACTAAGTGAGCGCCGTGCAACATCTAGCGACTTATTGCCGTTTGTAAAACGCGAAGAAGAAGATCGTCACGGTTATGCTGGCAAACGCGTAGATTGCGGACCTGAAAAGCGCCACGGCCGGAATCAAATCGCGCAGAATCCCGGCTACATTTTCGAACAGGTCATAGAGCATCAGCGCCGTCAGGATAATCATTCCAATGGTCGCGAGAAATGCCGCGCTTTTGAGGCTCATCGTTGTACTCCGTTTAGAAGACGGATTCCAGCACCAGTCTGAGACATCTTATGTTTCTGTTTGTATTACAAGCAGATAGCGCGAGTAAGTCGTTCTTGGGCGACGGCCGCGGGACTAAACGCGGGACGCGCTGCTGCCGGCCGGATGCAGGTGGCGATGCTCCTGATACTCGACGGTCCACTCCAATTTCGGCCACGTGGTAGCTCCGATATGACCCGTGAAGTCGCCTCGTGACGTGCCTGGTCCGAGAGTATCGACGGTCTGAAAACCTACCGCGTCCGTCTCGCGAAAATGCTCCACTCGCGGGAGGAATGAGTACATCGCCGCGGTGACAGTCTTGGCGCCGGCGGCGAGGAAATGCGGAGGGATCCAAGCCGTCACTCGATAGCGCCCGGGCGGCCGGATCCGTCCATGCCATTCCGTATCGGCGTCGGTGGCCCAGAGTACTTCGGTTCCCCACTCATTCTGCAAGGTCAGCACCGGGAAGAGAACCAGAGCGCCGTCTTGAACCTCGAACTCCATCTCCAACCCCAGTTCCTCGCGTAATTCCACCGTGGGCAATGTTTCGCCCGCGCGCGAACGGATGCGAACGCTTCGGAGCCTAACGATCGAGTCGCCGGGGGCATAGGGCCCTTCAGGATAAACACGCTCGGCCTGATTGGCGCCTCCAGTGCTCAGGTAGGACGCGGCCACTTCATGAACCGGACCCAGGTGCGCTACTCTGCCGTGGTCAATCAGCAACGCCCGGCTGCACAGGCGCAACACGGCTTGAATATTGTGCGAAACGAACAGCACGGTTTGTCCATGTTTGCCTACTTGCTCGATTCTGTGCATGCATTTCTTTTGAAAATCGGCATCGCCCACCGCTAGCACTTCGTCCACCAGCAGAATCTCGGGTTCAATGTGCGCTGCCACGGAGAATGCCAGCCGCATATACATTCCGCTCGAGTAGGTCTTAACGGGCTCATCCAAGTACTGTCCGACGCCGGCGAACTCGACGATCTCCTCCAGCTTGCGGACGATCTCGCGGTGTTGCATTCCGAGGATCGCGGCGTTCAGGAAAATATTCTCGCGGCCGGTAAGTTCGCCGTGAAATCCAGAGCCCACCTCGAGCAGGCTTCCCACCCGGCCGCGCAATTCAATGTGGCCGCGGGTGGGGCGGAGGATTCTCGCCAGGATCTTGAGCAGAGTCGATTTCCCAGCGCCATTGCGTCCAATCAGGCCGAGCACTTCGCCCGGCTCCGTATCGAAGCTAACGTCGTCGAGAGCCAGGAAGCTCACACTGCGCCGGGAAGCTTCTTTGCGCCGGCCAGCCGAGAACCAGTCGCGAATCATCCGGTAGTTGCCGTTCCGTTCGCTCAGCTTAAACTCCTTGGTCAAGCCGCGAACAGAAATGGACTTCATACGCGCTCCGCTAAATCGGCTTCCAGCCGGTGGAAAAGGAATATCGCGGCGAGCCCGATTGCCACAATCGAAAATCCCGATAAGGCCAAAAGCCGCCAATCCGGCGGCGTTCCAAACAAGCAAGAGCGGAGAGCCTCGATCACGCCGGCCATGGGATTGAGGCCGACGGCCGGCTGCAACTGGCGCGGCAAGAGATTGATCGAATACATGATGGGAGTTGCGAACATCCAAAGCTGCACCAGAAACGGCAGAACATGTTTGATATCGCGATAAAACGCCATTAGCGAAGCCAGGGCCAAGCCGACTGCCATGGCAAGTCCGGCGGTGACCAAGCCGACTACCGGCAGCAGCAGCCATCCGAGGTTGGGATAATATCCGCGCCAGGACGCCAGTCCCAGCAGGCACACGCTGACCACCAAAAAATCGAGGGAACAGGCCGCGACCGCGGCACCCGGCAAGATCATGCGGGGGAAGTAGACCTTATTGAGCAGGTTGTGATTACTGACAAACGTAGCGCCCGATATGTTGATGGCATTTGCGAAGAAGCTCCAGGGAGCCATGCCGGCCAGAACGAACAGCCAGTAAGGTACGCCGCCGGTGGAGGGCCGGAGCACGCGCGCGAACACAGCGGTAAAAATCACGACGGGCAGTAGAGGTTGTAAGACCGCCCAAGCGACGCCCAAAATAGTTTGCCGGTAACGCAGTGTGATATCCCGCAGAGCCAGAAATACGAAGAGCGTCCGGTAGTGGCGGCACTCAGCGATTTTCTGGAACAGCCCGTTGCCGGAACGATTGATTACGGTCAGGGCAGGCCGGGGAAGGGCGGCGAGATCGTGCGTCACGAATTTCCAATCCTCTGGTGGAAACGGCGCTTGAGTCGGGAGAACGCGAAGCTTCCAAGATCCTTGAAGTGGGGTAAGTTATAGTGCAACTGCAGCTGCATGGGCAGCGACCCGATCCAGACGATGGGGTTGCGGTCCCGGTTAGCACGCCGATGACGCTCCAGATTGTAGGCCAACACCTGCCGCCAGTCCGCGGCCTGGTGCACCAGAGTCTCAAAATAGCGCCGCTCGGCATGATCGACCACGATCGCCTCGAGTTGCCCCACAACCTCTTCGGGTATCGGCGCCGAAAACCTAGCACGCAAGAATGATAGACAAGCGCTCAACGGCAAGGTAACGTGCAACTCCTTGGCCAGCGTCAGCAGCCGGGTCCAATCAACTTCACTGCTCCTGAGCACGATGACTGCATCCGCCACCCAGCGAATCGGAGGTAGGGCATTGGCAGTGAAGCCATGCACGCAAGCGTGTATTAACTGATCGGTCGGATTGAGTGATCGAGTCGTTATACTGTTCAGCGCCAGTTCGACGCTGTCCTTCCAGAAGGGCTGGTCCGCACCTTCGAAGGTAGCCTCTGCAAGCGCATGCCAGTGAAGGTCCAGAGTTCCGTAGTGCGGATGTTCCAAGGGAAACGCGTGCGTATGACACCAAAAATAACGGTTCCGCGGTGCGCTCGCACGGTAGTATACGGAAGACCATCCCTCACGCTGGAGCCAGTCTATCGCTTCTGGAGCCCGGTCTTCCGGCACCAGAATGTCCAAGTCGGACATGGGACGAAGGGCCATGTCGTGGTAATGAAGAACGGACAGCGCCATTCCCTTGAGGACCAGTGTTGGAATCCCCTTCTGTTCAAACCACGCCAGAAACTCTTGTAAGTGGCTTCGGTGCTTTTGATTGGCTGCCCAATATTCATGGTGGATCAGCCGGAGCGCCTCTCTGAGGTGCGGTGGGATGAATGGTTTGGCATTTCGGTAAACCAGCGGGAGCAGCCGCCTGGATGCTGATCCCAGTCCGCTGAATCCGTTTGCAATTTCTTCATCCTGAAGAGAGGCGAGCCACGTCTCTAATGCTTCACCGGCCGGTGGTCCTTCGAGCAGAGCAGCCCGCAGAAGACACAACTCGGACGGCGTGGCGAACTGAATCTGCGCTGACCCGTGAATTTCGGTCATCTCTAAGATTTTAGCCCCATCGACATGACAACCCAACCTGAACCGGGCTAGTACCGTCGGGACTTTCAGCACGATTTGTCGTCCGGGGTGGGTGCGATCAAGCCGAGCTGTGCTTGTGTTTGTGGTGATGAGACGAAGCGGCCGGCTCGCTTCCATGAGCAACGCGATGCCTTTGTTGAGGCGGCACTGCTAGATTCTGCCGTACCCAGCCGATCAGCTCAGGCACACCGGTACCATCTTTAAGATTCGTGAACAGGAAGGGCCTGTCTCCGCGCATCCTGCGGGTGTCGCGATCCATAACCTCGAGCGAGGCTCCCACATGGGGTGCGAGGTCGATTTTGTTGATCACCAGCAAGTCCGAGCGCGTAATCCCTGGACCGCCCTTGCGGGGAATCTTGTCTCCGGCCGCGACATCGATGACATAAATCGAGACATCCACCAATTCCGGGCTGAAGGCCGCTGCCAGATTGTCGCCGCCGCTCTCGATAAAAATGAGCTGAAGGCCCGGATGCGCGCGTTCCATGGCGGCGATGGCTTCGAGATTCATGGAGGCGTCTTCGCGGATGGCGGCGTGGGGGCATCCGCCGGTTTCTACTCCTACCACGCGATCCACGGGCAAGACGCCCTGGCGGATCAGAAAATCGGCATCCTCGCGGGTATAAATGTCGTTGGTCACCACAGCGAGATTGATCGCCGGCCATAGCGCTTTGCTGAGCACATGCACCAAGGCGGTTTTTCCGCTGCCCACTGGTCCGGCGACGCCAATTCGAAAAGCATCAGCGAGAGTATTCATAGATCAAAAGAGAAAATATCGCTGCGCCAGCGGGAGAATGCTGGCCGGTTCGCAAGTCAGCAAGTCTCCATCGGCGCGTACTTCGTAAGTTTCGGGGTCGACTTCAATGCGCGGCGTGGCCGAGTTGTGGATCATGTTCGCCTTACCGATATTGCGGCAGTTTCGGACTGCTACCAGGCGCTTGCGAAGGCCCAGGCGTTCCACTTGCGGAAGGGAGGCCGCGGAAACGAACGTGGATGAGATGGCTTGCGGGGCAAGACCGAAGGCGCCGAACATCGGCCGGTACAAGACCGGTTGCGGGGTTGGAATGGAGGCATTGGCATCGCCCATGACGCTCCAGGCAATGAAACCGCCCTTGATGACCAACTCCGGCTTGACGCCAAAAAATGCCGGATTCCATAGGACCAGATCGGCGAGCTTGCCGGGCTCGATGGAACCCGTTTCGTGCGCGATGCCGTGCGTAATGGCGGGGTTGATGGTGTACTTGGCGACGTAGCGTTTTACTCGCTGGTTGTCGTTGCGGGGGGAATCCTCGGGCAATGGTCCGCGCTGGACTTTCATTTTGTGCGCAGTCTGCCAGGTTCGGGTCACCACTTCCCCGATCCGGCCCATGGCTTGTGAGTCGCTGGACATCATGCTGATGACGCCCAGGTCGTGCAGAATGTCCTCAGCGGCGATGGTCTCCTGGCGGATGCGGCTCTCGGCGAAAGCGACGTCCTCGGGCACCTGTGGGTTCAAATGGTGGCAGACCATCAACATGTCCAGATGTTCCGCAATCGTATTCGCCGTGAGCGGGCGCGTGGGATTGGTGGAGGAAGGCAGGATATTCGGTAGGCCGGCGATCTTGATGATGTCGGGAGCGTGGCCGCCGCCCGCGCCTTCGGTGTGATACGTGTGGATGGTCCGGCCGGCGATGGCGGCGATGGTGTCGTCCACAAACCCGGCTTCGTTCAGCGTGTCGGTATGGATAGCTACCTGGACGTCAAACTCGTCGGCCACGCGCAGGCAAGTGTCGATAGCGGCCGGCGTGGTGGCCCAGTCCTCGTGAAGCTTCAGACCGCAAGCCCCGGCCAGAACCTGCTCGGCCAGAGGATCGCGCGCCGAGGCATTTCCTTTCGCGAGAAACCCGAAGTTCACGGGCCAGGCTTCCGCCGCACGCAGCATTTGTTCGATGTTCCAGCGTCCGGGCGCGCAACTGGTAGCGTTGGTTCCGGTGGCGGGGCCGGTGCCTCCGCCGATCATCGTGGTGGTGCCGTTGGAGAGCGCCTCATAGATTTGCTGCGGCGCGATGAAGTGAATATGCGAGTCGATGGCGCCGGCGGTGACGATCTTGCCCTCGCCCGCGATCACTTCCGTCGCTGCCCCCACCACCAGATCCGGGTCCACTCCGGCTTGCACATCCGGGTTCCCGGCCTTGCCGATCTTGACAATTCGACCGGCGCGAATCCCGATGTCGGCCTTGACGATTCCCCAATGATCGATGATCAGCGCGTTGGTGATCACCAGGTCGAGCGCGCCATGCTCGCTCTCGCGGATGGCCGTGGAGCTTTGTCCCATCCCGTCGCGGATGACCTTGCCTCCGCCGAAGGGAATCTCTTCGCCATAGACGGCGTAATCCTGCTCGACCTCGACGATCAGCTCGGTATCGGCCAGGCGAACGCGATCGCCGCTAGTTGGGCCGTAAAGATCGGCGTAAGTCCTGCGGGGAATGCGAGTACTCACGGGTTCATCCCCGAGGCGAGATTGCCATTCACCAGGCCGTTATGTCCGTAGACCCGCCGCGCGCCCGCCAGCGCCACCAGGTCGACCTCCTTTTCTTCGCCTGGTTCAAATCGGATCGCAGTGCCGGCGGGGATATCCAACCGCATTCCGTATGTGGATCTGCGGTCGAAGTGCAGAGCGCGATTTACTTCGAAGAAATGATAGTGGCTGCCCACCTGTATGGGACGGTCGCCGGTATTGCGTACGACAACCCGGGCGGTGCGGCGCTGCGCGTTCAGCTCGATGTCGCCGTCATTGAGAATATATTCGCCTGGATGCATGGGTGTCCTATTGAATCGGATCGTGAACGGTGACGAGCTTGGTTCCGTCGGGAAACGTCGCCTCGACTTGTACTTCGTGAATCATCTCCGCGACACCGTCCATCACATCGTCGCGGGTCAGGATGGTTGCGCCGCTGGACATGATCTCGGCCACGCTCTTGCCGTCTCGCGCGGCTTCGAGGATTTCCGCCGAGAGAATCGCGACCGCCTCCGGATAGTTTAGCTTGAGCCCGCGGGCGCGGCGTTTCTTGGCCAGCTCGGAGGCGACAAAGATCATGAGCTTCTCTTGCTCGCGAGGCGTGAGGTGCAACGGCGACTCCTTTCAATGAACTTTTCTGGGAAGAGTGGCGACGCGGCCACAGAGCGACCATTTGGCGGCGTTCCAGATCTCGACGAGACCGTGATACAAAGACCGCCCGTTGTTAGCGACGCCGCGGAACACTAATCCGTGAGCCCGCAGCGACGTGACTCCCCATAATACCTCAGGTCCTGAAAGGCGGTCCGCGAGGTCTTGTAACTCTTTTTCGAATTTGTGCCAATAGGCGACGGGCTGTCCGGCTTGGCAGACATAGCAAGAGGCGAAGTGACGGAATGGTCCCAGCCTGGCGAGGGCGGCCGGGCTCCGCAAGAAAGGGGCGATGGTCCAGCGCTCGATCGCGATGGGCTGGCCGCAAGCGATCAGGTCCAGGGAGCCTGCGAGCGATTCGTATTGAAAGATCTCTCCCGAAGCTTCTCGTCCCGGCGCCACCAGGTCCCACCAGATCAGCGCTGCGCCGGGCTCGAGCGTTAGCTGGGTGTGCTGCTTAAAACGGGCGCCGGCAAAGGGAATCAACTGGTCGGGCAAGTATTCCAAGTACGCGCCCTCGCCAATGGTGACCACCAGGCGTTGCAGCGCGACCCGCTCTTGAGAACGGCTTCGGTAAACCCGCGTTGCGCCCGTGGTGGTGACCTGGGCTTGCGCGCGCGAAGCCACGTCGATGCGGCATTCCAGCGCATCGCCGTCCAGAATGCCTCCGGAGATATTGTGAACATGCGCGAGCGTCTCGCCGGATGGCAATGGGAACCCGCGCACGACTCGCCAGGGCGGTTCCTGCCGTTTCACGCGTAGAATGGTGGAATTATTTTCGTTCAGTTCGAACGACAGGTGAAGAAGCGTTGGCGGTCCGGGCATTCTAGCTGATGAACAGACGTGTATGCAGAGTGGCGTGCCGGGCAGAGGCTACATCCAGCAATGGCGTGAAGCATTCCGCGAGCTCGAGCGCGGTGGAGCTTCCCCGCTTGGCGGCGTCGACGATCGCCGGCTTGAGGTTCCACAAAATCTGCTGCGCGCCGGTCTGACCGAGCGGCAGTAATCGCTGGCAGCAGGATACGAGCGCCGTGACAGCTTGCTGCAAATATGCACAGGCCGCCAGATCGGAATCGATTCCAATGGCGCCAGCTACGAGGCCGAAGCAGGGAGCGAGTTGAAGCTCGACGCCGGTGCTCGAGGGGAGCTCGCGGGCTCCCAGCAGTAAAGGAATTCCGGATACGCGCGCGGCGAGATCCAGCAATCTCCGGCCCATGGCAGCGGAGGCGTCGCGAGATTCCCGCGCCAGCTTTCGTGCTCCCAGCTCGGTATTCCAATCGAGCCACTGGTCTAACGCCCTTGCATCGAACACGCTTTTCGCCAAGGCGCAGCTTGCGCTACAGTACGCGGCTTCAAGTGCGCCCGCCTCATTGAGGTAATCGACCAGGAACGCTTCGAGGCCGTCCGCGGTGAGCAATTGAGCGTCGGTCAGAAATTCCAGGCCGAACGAATGCGACGCGCCGCCGATGGGAAGGGCGCTGTCGGCGAATTGCTGCAGCTTCAGCAGAAGTTCCGGATCGGAGCCGGAGGACATGCTACGCAATGATATCGTGCAGAACGTTTCCGGCCACGTCGGTGAGCCGGAAATCGCGGCCGCTGTAGCGATACGTCAGCTTGGTGTGTTCGATGCCGAGCAGATACAGAATGGTGGCGTGGATGTCGTGCACGTGCACCGGTTTTTCGACCACCTTGAAGCCAAAATCATCGGTGGCGCCGTAGATGGTGCCGCCCTTCACCGCGCCGCCTGCCAGCCACATGGTGAAGCCGAACGGATTGTGATCGCGGCCGCGCTTGGCTTGATTGGCCATGCCGCCGACTTCGCGCACCGGTGTGCGGCCGAATTCGGATCCGCACACCACCAGAGTGTCGTCCCACAGGCCGCGCGTCTTCAGGTCCTTGATCACCGCTGCGAACGCCTGGTCTGAATTTCTGGCGTTCACTTTATGGGCGAATATATCGGCGTGAGCGTCCCACGGATCGCCTTTGGAGTAGTAGAGCTGCACCATGCGCACGCCTTTTTCGAGCAGCCGTACAGCCATCAGGGCGCCGCGCGCGACGTCGCCTCCGCCATACATATCGAGCGTGGCTTGCGATTCCTTGCGGACATCGAAAACTTCCGGCGCCTCGGTCTGCATCCGGTAAGCCGTTTCCATGGATTGAATGACGGCTTCTATCTGCGGATCAGTCCCAGCGTCCTGCGCGCGGATTTTCTCCAGCTTGTCCAGCAAATCGAGTTCGCGGCGCTGTTCAGGCTGCGAGAATTTGGGGTTGTTGACGAAATTGAGAATTTTTTTCGGATCGAAACTCTTCTCGATCACAACTTTCTTCGGTATTTCCTTGCCGTCCTTATCCTTTTCGGCCGGCATATCGGAGGGCATATCCATCACCGGCGATCCGTCCGGGCCAGTGACGTTGCGCTTGTTCGAAATATAGGTTCCCTGGTTGATGGCCGGGAGGAATCCGTTGCTCCACAGCGGCGGACCGACCGTGGTTGGAATGTCCGGGCATAGCACCACGAAGCCGGGTAGGTTCTTGTTCTCGGTCCCGAGCCCGTAGGTCAGCCAGGCGCCCATGGATGGCCGTCCGGCTTGATTGGCTCCGGTGTTCAGCATCAGGCAGGAAGGCTCGTGGTTGGGGATTTCGGTGTAGACCGAGCGTATCCAGCAGATGTCGTCGGCCACTTCGCCCAAGTGCGGCCAAAGTTCGCTGACGTCCATGCCGCACTGCCCATATTTCTTGAACGCGAACGGCGATTTCATCAGCTCGCCGGTTTTTCGCTCGGTTGCGATGGAGCCGCCGGGCATGGGCTGGCCGTCGTACTTGGTAAGCATCGGCTTGGGATCGAACGCATCGATGGTGGAGAGCCCTCCATTCATAAAAAGGAAAAGGACGCGCTTCACACGCTGCGGGTAATCGAGCTTGGCCACGCCCAGGCCGGTCTCGCTGGAAGTTATTCCGGCTCGCGCCATCGATTCGCTGAGCATCCCGGCAAAGGCCATCATGCCGAAGCCGTTGCCGACCCGGCACAACGCTTCTCTTCGAGTGACTGGATTTCTTGATTTGTGGTCCGACATATTGGATTGACCTCGGCTAGTTGATAAAGACAAATTCAGTTGAGCTGAGCAGCAGCTTTGCGTAGCGGCCCCAGACGGTGGGCTGGTACTTGATCTCCACCGGCTTGGCGGGCCCTTTTTTTCCGGCGCCGGGGACGCCAGCCATCATTCCCATGCCCATGTCGGCATTGGGATCGGCTGGCATTGCTTCGTCAGGCGCGGGGGCCTCCGCGGTTGCATCCGCGGAGCCTTCTCCCGCATCCGTTTTCGGCATTATTTTTGCGTCCACCAGCGCGGGTTTCGGGCCGTCGCCAGCAGCCTGTTCCGCCTCGTCCGGCTTCTTCTCGTTATCTTTATCCTTCAGTTCCTGGGCTTTTTTCTTGCTCTCTTCGTATTCTTTGAGAGGCTCGGTCCTCAGGTATTCGAGCCCGACCTGGATTTCGGTTTCCTTCGGATCGCGGCCGTAGACCAGGTTGTATAGCTTACGGATGCGGGCGCGGTTATCCGGTTCGGCCGCAACACGCTTATACAGCGCCTCGGCCTCGAGCTGCACAAAATCGCTGTTCATCAAGAACAGGCGCTGCAGCGGCACGGTGGTGGTAAAACGTTTTTCCGCGCTGATGTTCGGGGGAGGAAAATCGAATAACTGAAGGTAGGCGTCCAGTTTATAGCGGCTCACGCGCCCATACACAGTACGGCGATGGAAATCGGGCGTAAGGTCCTTAGAGGGCCCGCCGATGGAATCATCCAGATCGCCGGCCACTTCCAGAATCGAGTCGCGCAGCTCCTCGGCATCCATGCGCTTGCGGCTGGCGCGCCAATACAGGCGGTCGCCCGAATCTTTCTCCGACGCTTCCTTGTCATCCGCGGTCGAGAGTTGATAGACGGCGCTGAGCATGATCTCGCGCTGCAGTTTCTTGATGGACATGCCGTTCTTGACGAATTCGCTGGCCAGGTATTCGAGCAGCTCGGGATTCGTTGGCCGCTCACCGCCGAACCCGAAGTTGCTGGGCGTATCCACGATGCCTGTTCCGAAATCTGCCTTCCAGATTCGATTGGCGATCACGCGCATCGCGATGGGTTGTTTGACGATCAGGTTTGCCAACTGCATGCGCCCGCTGCCCTGATTGAGCGGCGTGGGATCGCCTTCTGAAAAAATACTAAGGAAGTGACGCGGAACCACGGGGCCCAGCGTTTCAGGATTGCCGCGCAGAGCGAGTTGGATGTCGACTGGCTTGTCGGAATCCTTCACGCCGTGAATGAACGGATAGTATGGATCGATTTTCTTCTTGAGCGCCGCCAGATCATCTTCGAGCGACTTCAAACGCGTCTGCGCCGAGGGGCCGATGCGGCTCTCCAGGCCCCAGCCGCGGAACATCAACACGCCCGGGCTCATCTTGCGCGGGTCCATGTCGACCATGTCGTTGGGATCTTCGTTGTCCTTCAATTCGCGCACGAAGATCTCGGTCCAGAAAGCGGTTTGATCCTCGGACAGGCTCTTCAGCCGCAACAAGGCGCCGGGATTGAAATCCTTGTTTGAAACAAAGTTGCTCGGCTTGTCGGTGCGCTTCTTGGGTTTGTCGCCGTCGACATCCTTATCGGTAATGACGCGGTTCTCGACGTCAATCTCGTCGTTGGCCACGGTAACGTCGATGATGTCCTGCTGGAACTTGTCGGCCAGCTTTTTCGCTTCCACCCGCGTGCCACCGCCCTTTTTCATGAGGGCTTGCCAATCGTCTTTATTGTGGTAACGGGTGGTGGGCTTGGCCATGTACTTGATCCAGCGCGCCAGCAACTCGTAATCCAGCCGGCGATCGTTCACCACCAGGGCCATGTCCTTCTTTTGTTTGCCCGTGACTTCCCAAACGCCCATCAGGTAGTTGGAAGTCTGCAGCGAAAGCGAGCGCGCCAGCTCACCCGTCAGATCTTTCTGCAGATCTTCGAGAATGCGTTGTTTCTCGTCGATTTGGTCTTCGACTTTCTTGTACTCGTCCACGATCTTCTTGGGCGCTTGCGGATATTCCTCATAGATCGTGTTGAAGAACACTCCGGCCAGCGCGTAATAGTCGGTCTGCGGAATCGGATCGTACTTGTGATCGTGGCAGCGCGCGCATTGAGTGGTGAGGCCGAGGAAACCGCGCGTGACAACATCCACGCGATCGTGCCGCTCGTCGGCGCGCGTTACTTCGTTGGAACCGTTGTCGTAATACCAGGGACCCAAGCCCAGGAATCCAGTCGCCGGGAGCATCTTGTAGCGAACCGAAGGATCCATCAAATCGCCGGCCAGTTGGGCCTTCACGAACTGGTCGTACGGCAGGTCGTCGTTAAAGGCGCGAACCACCCAGTCGCGATAAGCCCAGGCATTCGGGTAGGGGCGATAGCCGCGCGGGTTCGGATTCAAGCTGCGGTAATCATCCTCGCCATAGCGCGCCACGTCCAGCCAGATGCGGCCCCAGCGCTCGCCGTAATGGGGCGACGCGAGCAGACGGTCGACAACCTTTGCAAAAGCGTCGGGCGAATTGTCTTTCTCGAACGCGGCTTGCTCTTCGGGCGTGGGGGGAAGGCCGGTCAGGTCGAGATACGCCCGGCGCAGCAGATCGTGTTTCGTGGCGGGGGCAACCGGTTTGAGTCCTTCCTTCTCCAGCCGTGCAAGAACGAAGCGATCGATATCCGTCTTCGGCCACTTAGTATCCTTGACGGCGGGTTCCGTCGGGCTCTTGAGCGGCAGGAATGACCAGAAGTTGCGGCGCTCGGGCGAGATGAGATACTTGCCGTCTTTGCTGGTGGTCGCCGCCGAGGCAGTACTGGCGGGCCACGCCGCGCCGGCCTTGATCCAGGCTTCCAGGTCCGCGATCTCGGCATCCTTGAGTTTGCCGCCATACGGCATCTTCAAAGCCGGATCGGTTTGGCGCACAGCCTTGATGAGCAGACTGTTTTCAGGGTCGCCCGCGACGATGGCCGGACCGCGCTTTCCGCCTTTTTTCATGCCGTCCAGCGTGTCGAGACGTAAGCCGCCGAGCTGCGAATTCGTGTGGCAGCCGAAACAGTTGTTGGCGAGAATCGGACGGATCTTGTTTTCGAAAAATTCCGGCGTGCCCGCGTTTACCGTTTGCGCAGCGAGTGGATGAACCCCGGCCAGAAGGAACGGCAGTACCACGAAAAGTTGTTGAAAGCGCATAATCCCGGTGCCTCGATTGGTTGGTATGAGTACTGCTTCATACGCTCGAAAGCGCGGCCAGACGGGGGCCAGCCGATAGTGGCCCTAAGCCACAGACGTATCGGAGACTACCTGATAACGATAACACATTAGAACTGTTTAGGATCGATCCGCCAGACCGTGTGGGCGTGCAGATTCGACAGCCACACGGAGCCGTGTCCAGCGCGAATGGTATCGCCACCCTCGCCCACCCACTGCCGTATGACTTTGTTGGTGCCCGGGTCGATTTCGGAAATCGGAATCTGGAAGACGGTGGCCCAGATGTGACCCAACCCGAAAGCGATCTCGCCGCCCGTGCCGGGGATTCCAACTTCGATGGTCGCGATCACTTTGCGGGTTTTGGTGTCGACGCGCGAGATGGTGCCGTCGCCCTGATTCAGCGTCCAGACCGAGCCGGCGCCGAACGTCTCAAATCGCGGACCTGGCCCCACCGGAATCGAGTCGGTGACCTGATTCGTTTTCGCATCCACGCGGGTTAGCATATTCTTGGCCGGCGTGGTCACCCAGACCGCGCCATCACCATACTGAACCGCAGCCGAACCGGCCGGGATGGCGACGGTTGCCGAAACTGAGTTGGTTTTGGGATCGATGCGCGACAGTTTGCCTTTCGGGTCCGTTACGAGCCAGACGGCATCTTCGCTGGCCGCAATTCCTCCCTCGCTTTCGGCCGGACCCACGGGAACGGTGGCGACCACTGCGTTGGTTTTAATGTCCACGCGCGCAACGGTCTTATCGCCGCAAATGGGGACCCAGATGCTGCCGAAGCCCGCTGCCAAGCCCGAGCAGGGGAGCTTGCCCACCGGTATGGTCACGGCGATTTTATTGGTGTTTACATCCAGCCGGTGAATTACGTTGCGCTTTGCGTTTGTCACCCAGACCGAATCGTCGGTGAGGGCTTGCCAGTCCGGCGTGCCGCTTTCCAGGTCGAAAATCGCCACGGGCTTGATGCTGGACAAGGGGCGCTTCACGCCCGGCGTGCTGACACCGGGGCGGGGCGGCTCGTTGGGCGGCTTTTTTTGCGCCTGTTTTTTCACGGGCTCTTGCGCCTGGATCAAAACCGCCAGCGCCAGGCCTGCTGCAATGACAAATCGTTTTTGCACTCGATCACCTATTCTGGAAGCGTAACCATGACGCGCTTTGGATCGATGCGCCAAATGGAATCCCCGGCGACGTTTGACAACCAGATTGCGCCCGGCGATACTGCGATTGCGCCGCCGCCCTGGCCATAGAACTGTTGCAGGACCGTCTCCGATGCGACATCGATTCTTGCCAGAGGAAAACCCGTCTGGGTGACCCAAATAAAGCCATCGCCGAACGCAATTTCGCCCTCGGCGCCGGGCACCCCAAGGTCGATAGTCTTCGATACCTTGTTCGTCTTGGGATCGATGCGATCGATTTTTCCTTCCTTGCGGCACAGCGCCCAAATCGATCCCGCGCCGTCAGCCAGCGCATCCGGTTCGGCGGATACCTCCACCGTCTTGTCGATTAAATTGGTGGCCGGGTTGATGCGCAGAACTTTATTCTCAGCCGGGCATGCCAGCCAAAGCGCTGTCTCACCGAATATCAAACTTCGGCAGCCGGCCGGCACGCGGACTTCACCCACCACCTGATTCTGATCCGGATCGATGCGTGCGAGCGTGGTCTTGTCATCTGTCAGCAGCCAGATGCTATCCGCTGTAGCGGCGATTACGGCCCGGACGCTCGAAACTCCGGTGGCCATGGTCTTGGTGACCTGGTATGTTTTCTCATCGATGCGTGCGAGTGAAGAAGTGCCGCATACCGGCGCCCACAAGCTCCCGAATGCAGAGGCCATGCCGCCGCAAGGTTTTGCGAGGCCCGCAATGGGATCGGCTTTCTGGTTTGTCTTCGGGTCGATTCTCTCGATCGAATCCTTACCCGGCGCGAAGACCGAGTTGGAAAAGAAGATCCAGCCGGGTTTCGCGGCGGCCTCGAGCTCAGCCTCGGCTTTCAGATTCGCGAACGGAATTTGAACGCCCGGAGTCTTGACGCCGATCTTCGGCGCCGCGATCTTTCCATGAGAAGGTTTGGACGGCTTATCTTCCGCCGATCCAAGCGAGAAGAGAGCCAGCAGAGCTATCAAAATGCGCATCTGTTATCCCATGAGGCGCGGCAGCGCTCGACTGAGAGAACGCGCGTCAGTATGCATGATTGCACACGCGCAGTGCGGGCGCAATAACAAATTCCCGCTAGGCCCGATAAGAAATTTCTTGCTTGTTCTGGTCATCGGAGCGTAGATTCCTCGGCTACAATCATGGTTCCCTGCGCGATTTAACGGAGGCACGCATGAATTCGAGACACTTGAACGCGGCATTTAAGTTCGCGACCGCCGCAGCGTTTTGCGCTGGGTTGATGCACGCCCAGGCGCCCCAGCCCGACGGCGCAGGCCTGGAACGAGGCGAGCTTCCATCGCACTGGATTACCGGCGGCCCGGATTGCTCTACCGTGCCGAAGTGGCAGGTGCACGCCTACAATCCGGATCTTTACATCCTGCGCGAATCGGGCTGCACCAATTACGAAAAACCATTCCTTTATCTTTTCTTCGGCCGCGACCGCGCGCTGCTTCAGGATACCGGGGCCGGCGAAACCAACGTCGCCGAGATTGTGAATCAAACCATCGCGGAGTGGTGCCGCCGGAACGGCCGCCAATCGATCCCGCTGATTGTGGCGCATTCTCACGGTCACGATGATCATATCTCCGGCGACAAGCAGTTCGTCGGAAAGCCCAATGTAACCGTGGTCCCGCTGTCGGTGGAAGGAACCGCGAAGGTCTACGGTATCCGCCAGTGGCCGACGGATCATGGCTCGATTGACCTCGGCGGGCGCGTGCTGGACGTGATTGCGATTCCGGGCCACCAGCCTTTTAGCGTCGCGTTCTACGATCGGCGAACCGGCATTCTGCTGGCCGGCGACTCGCTATATCCGGGCCGGCTCTATGTCTCCGATTTTCCCGCCTTCGCAGCCAGCATCCAACGCCTGGTGGATTTTACGCGCGACAAGCCGGTAGCGCACATTCTCGGCTGCCACATCGAACAGTCCAAGACGCCTTTCCTGGATTATCCGATTGGAACGAAATATCAGCCCGAAGAACACGTCCTGGAACTCTCGCACGCGCACCTGGCCGAATTGAACGAAGCGCTGAAATCCATGGCCGGCCATCCGGTGCGCTACGCGATGCGCGATTTCACCATCTGGCCGCACGAGCCGTAGTGAACTTCTGTTGTTCGCTAGAACGTATACCGCATGCTCATTTGCATGACTCGAGCAGGCATGGCGTTCTGGAATTCCCCAAACTGCCCGGAGTTGTTGATGTCCAGAATCGGATTGAAGAAGTTCACGTGATTGAACGCATTGAAAGCCTCGGCGCGGAATGAGATCTTATGTCCTTCCCAGGGAAGCGCGAAGGTTTTCATCAGCGAGATGTCGAAATTCACCAGGCCGGGAAGGCGAACGATGGCTCTGGTTCCCGTAGTCCCGCCGGCTTGCTGGAAGTAATTGCCGGACGCTATGGTGTTCGGGAACACGCTGGGGACACCGTTGTTGTCGATGAACTTTCCGAAGGTGTTGGACGCGCCGGGTAGCAGATTCACGAGCGCGCTGATTTCGTAATTTGTCGGGTAGACTCCACCCGCTGTGATGGTGGATGGCAGCCCGGAATGATAGCGGAAGATGGTAGAAGCCTGCCAACCGCCAATAACCGCGTCGACAAACTTGTTGGCGTTACGGAACAACGCCCGGTTCCGGCCGAAGGGCAGTTCGTAGAGCGCGTCCGCGGTAATGTTGTGCCGCTCGTCGAAATCCGACGAGCCACGGAACGCGTTGACGTTGAAAGCATCCTGAAGGACTGCTCCCGAACCCCCCGCGCCCGCCTCCGCACCCGATGAATTGTCGATGGCGTGCGACCAGGTGTAGTTAAAGTCAAACGCAATGCCGCTTGAGAGCGCGCGCCGCAGCGAAACCGTGAGCGCGTTGTAATCCGCATAGGCATTGTTGGTCCAGGTAGGCAGTCCGGCGAACTGCAGCGGGTAGAACGTATTGCAGCCGGTGACGGAATAGCAGGTATTGGTTCCCGGGATGCGCTGGCGATCCATCAGGTTCAGATTGTCCTCATCGCTCAGGCCGTTGATCACCGTCCATCCGTAAAAATAATTCTGGGTAGCGCTGCCGGGCACAAAAGCGTTCGCCAAACCGGGGAACATGTTCTCGAAAAATGGCACGTTCTGGACCGGGCCATACACCGGCCCGGTGGTGTAGCGGCCGTTCGGCAGCATCGCGATTTCATCGTTATGCAGGATGCCCACGGCCTGCGCCCATGTCATTCCCGACTTCGGGTCCTTGAAATTGGTCAGAGGCTGATCGATGTCCTGCTCCACCAGCCCGCGGCGATACAAACGCGCCGCGTATCCGAGTTCCAGAGTCATCTTACCCGGCAGAGGCTTGGCGTAATTCGCATTGAACACGAATGAATAGGGAGCCACGAGATTGGAGGCCACGCCGACGCCTTCGTCGAATCCGCCCGTAATGGTGGGCGGGGTAAACGGGAATCCTCCTGGAGCCGCGGGCGGAAGAGCTGGAAGTCCGGCCAAGGTGCCGTCGTAGCGCTGTGAAGTGGTGAAGTTCGTATTGATGGGCTGAGTCACGGTGCTGGCCAAACCGGGCGATCCGCTTTGGTCGATGTTATAAACCATGTCGCTGCCGTATTGGTCGTACAGCATGGCGAAACTGCCGCGCAGCACGCTGCCCTTGCCCATCAATTTGGTAAACCAGTTGTCGGCTTTGTCGGGAGCATACGCCACCGCCAGCCGCGGGCCGAAGTCTAGATTGTCGCGGTTATACCAGCCGTGCTTGCCGTTGGCGGGGCCGCCCAGTGCGTAGGTCAAGGATGCATCCGGGATCTGATTGTTGGGGATGCCCGCATTCATGGCCGCCACACGTTCGGCCAGATAGGTCTGGAGCGGAACGGTGGTGACCACCTCGGTCCCATTCACTTCCCAGGGCGGCGTCGAGTTGCTGTAGCGCAACCCGGCCGTGATCGTCAGGTTACGGCGCACTCGCCAGCTATCCATGACGTACGTCTCATAGGAATTGACTGCGTACTCGCGAGTGGCGGGCGCGCCAAAAGGCAGCACTGAGCCGGACTTGGTGTACTGGTAGGTGGCGTTATACTCATTCACCAGTCCCAGCAGGTTTCCCAGACCTTCCTGAACGGCGGTGGCCTGCGTAAGCGCTACCTGGTTGTCGCCCGACAGCCCAAGTATCTGGTTGATGTAGTTGGTAACGTCCGTGGTGGCGTCTCCGCCCAGGCCGCCCAGCGTGTTCCGGTTGAACGAGTAGGACGGATACGAGTTGACGAAATTGGTATGCGTGTTCCGGATGTAGCGGAAGTTGATGCCGGTGGTGATGGTGTGCTTGCCTTTGGTCCAGGTAAGATCGTCGCCCACGGTTGTGGTCGGCATAATCTGAATCGAAGGACGAGCCACTCTTCCGGTGGCATCCAGCGGCTGCGTGGACGTGATACCCGCGAATGACAACGCCGTCCCCGTCACTCCCGAGTCGTTGAGTCCGAGCCGCGTGAGCCCGTATTTCATCGAGTTGATCAGCGTGGGCGAAATGATCCAGGTGTAGTTCGCCGCCAGGCCCTTGCTGTTGTCGAGCAGAACGCTCCCGGGTCCCTGGCCGGGCAGCGGGGCCGCAACCACGTCCTGTGAGGCGCCGTTCAGAGTGCCGCGAACCGAAAGCTTGTGCTTGCCCGCTTGGTCGATGTTGTAGTCTAACTTCGCGACATAAGCCGATTGATCCAGATCGAACGGAGCATTGAACCGCAGTCCGTCGAAATTCAGATTTTGGTCCAGTCCCAACGCTGGAGCGTTGCCCAGGGGAAACGAGTTCATGTAGGCCTTCATCGCGGGGTTGAAACCGATGTGCAGGGGATCGATGTTCTGCACGTCCTGCGGAGTAAGTGTTTGCACCGCGCCGTTGCTGAGCGCAGCCTGCAGGATGCCCTGGCGCAGAGTAGCGCTGGGCACTTCAGCCGTTTCCGGGATCGAGCTGGCATCGATGCGCCGTTCCCAGTTTCCGAAGAAAAACAGCCGGTCCTTCTTGATGGGCCCGCCGAGCGAAACACCGAATTGGTTGCGAACCAGCGGAGTGCGCGGCACGCCCGCTTCGTTGTTGAAGAAGTCGTTGGCGGCCAGCAGAGTGTTTCGATTGTATTCGTACAGCGAGCCATGCAGCGAGTTGGTACCGCTGCGAGTGATCAGCGTTACCTGTCCGCCCGAGGACCGGCCTTCGTCAGCCGTTTGCCCGGCCACCGTGACGCGAAATTCCTCCACCGAATCGAGCGGTACCGGCAGCGCCGCATTGAAGCCGGGCGTATTCGAGTTCTGGCCCGCGGTGGTGCTATAGCTAAACTGCGATCCATTGTTGAGAGCGTTCGCGATGCCGGAGTTTTGATTATTATTCACGTCCACGCCGTCCAGCGTGATATTGTTCTGATCGCGCCGCGCGCCCAACACTTCGCCGGTTTGCGTAACGCCGGGCTGAATGCTCAGCAGCTCCACTACGTTTCTGGTCTGCAGCGGAAGCTCCTGCACCTGTTTCTCTTCGAACGCGTTGCCGACCGAGCCATCTACCGTGTTCACCTGGCTGGCCTGAGCTTCCACGTTGACCGTGGTGCCGACCGATCCGACCTCCAGCACGCAATCGACAGTGGCGGGAACGTTCACCTCCAGGGTGACGTCGTTCTTGGTGAGGATCGAAAATCCGGACTTTTCGACTCGTAGATTGTATTTGCCGGGTGGAACCTGCAGAATCTGATAAACGCCGGTGTTGTCCGATAGCACTTTGCGAGACGTTCCCGTGGATGCATCCGTGAGAGTCACGACACTGTCGGCGATGACAGCGCCCGAAACATCTTTGATGGTTCCTCTCAAAGAGCTGGTGGATTGGCCCAGAACTGCGATTGAGGCCAGCGAAAACAATACGATTGTCCGGTTAAGCACGGGACCGCCTTTCTTGTGTTGATGGATTTCCGGCGAAGCAGCTACGGGGCAGACTCGAGACAGGGAGCGACGGCTCTATACGCGGAGCCGGTGAGTTCCAACTATCCTACACCGAAACTCTCGCGTTTAGACCGGCAATGCGATCAAAGTTTTGGATTATCCCGATTACTTTCTTGCATAGACTATTTCCGGCAGGCCGCTGCATCCGTGCGAACGAAGTCGACGTGTTGGCGATCCTCTGGCATCAACCTGTTGGTCAGCTCGTACCGGTCGACGAGATCCGCCGCGCCCAGGAACCAACTGCAGGCCGCGCCTGTCCGGCCGTTCTTGACTTCAATTTCGCCCAGGGCGTGTTTATTCAACGAGAACCGGTACACCGACTGCGCAACCAGCGGCCCGCGCTTCTCGAGGCTCGCATAGACATCAATGGCGCGCAGGTAGTCGCGCCGCGCCGCCGGCAACGCGCCGCCGTCTGCCTCGGCGTCAGCCAGCACGCCCAAAGCGTAAGCCAGACGATCTGCCGACCGGGTGTCAGCGGGGTCCGCCTTCACAACTTGCTCCCGGATGGCCACGCTTTCACGCAAGCTCTCAACGGCCTTCGGATAGTTATCTAGTTTGTACCAAGCCCATCCAACGGAACCAACATCGAAGGCCAGGGCCATTTGAGCGGCGGGCGATGCAGGCTTGTTGCGCAACAGCGCAGCATCGAGATCCCGAGCCTTGAGCGCTGCATCCAGTGAGCGCCGAAATTCCCGTTGGTCGGCCCAGGCGCCGGAGAGGGTCTTGTAGGTCAACGCAGCATTTTGTTGCACAGCCTCAGTCGGCTTCTCCTTCAGCAATCGCTGCCAGATGGTCAAGCTACGCTCCAGCAGGGCGATTTCCTGCTGGGGACTCTCGTCAATATAAGCCCGAACATTGCTCAGCGTCATCAAAGCAGCCGCTAACCGTTCGGCGGCCAGGCTGTCACCGGGATCCTTCGCTACCAGACGTTCGGCCGCCGTTACGGCCCGTTGAGCATACTTCTCGGCCGCCTGGGCCGATCCGTAAAACATGATGTGGCGCGCCTGCGCGTTATCGAAATGCAGCAAGGTCTGAATCGAAGCGAAGTCAGTCGCACCGGAGTGGTACAGGGCATCCGCGAGCCGATCGGCCTTGCCGAGAATTTCGCCGGCGCGCTGCTGGTCGCCGGTGTTAGACACGCCTGGATCGCCGGCCACGGAAGCCAGCTCGACGTAAGAGTCGATCAGTTCCCGGGTGAGCGCGGGATTGTCGGCCGCGTCCTTGCTCAACGCCTCCAGGTAAACCAAGGTCTCTTCGATCAGCCACTTCCGCAGCGTCACGGAGCCGTTCAAGGCCGCCAGCTTGGGCTGGATGTCGTGAATCACCGTATGGATGAGCCGCCGCGATTCGTCAAAGCGGCGCTGCGCGATGGCCCGCTGCTGTTCGGCCCGCCGCGCCTGCCAGGAGAACGCCACCAAACCAACGAGCACCGCCACCAACAGTGCGGCCGCGATAGCTGTGGCCGCCTTGTTGCGCGCGCAGAATCGCCTGGCGACATACCAGCGCGAAGGAGCACGCGCCAGCACCGGCCGGGTTTCCAGATAACGGCCGATGTCGGCTGACATCTCCTGCGCCGAGGCGTAGCGCCGCGAGGGCTCCTTTGCCAGGGCCTTCAGCGCCACAGCATCCAGATCCCGCGAAATGCCTGGCGCCACTCTGCTGGGAGGGGAAGGATCTACCGCGAGGATGCGTCGCGCCATCTCGGCGCGCATGCCGCCCGACTGCGGATTCGTGCCGCTCAGCAATTCGTACAACAGCAACCCGAGCGCATAGACGTCCGTTGCCACGGTCAGGCGTTCCTCACGGACCTGCTCGGGACTGGCGCACGACAACGTCATAGGATGGAAGCCGGTCGCGGCCGCGTCTGCGTCCGCTCCTTCTTCCAGCAGTCGTGCGATTCCGAAATCCAAGAGCTTGACTTCGCCTTCCACGGTGACCAGAATGTTGCACGGCTTCAGGTCGCGGTGGATGACCAGATGCTGGTGCGCGTATTGGATAGCCGCGCAGATTTCTTGAAAAACGCGCAAACGTTTTGCGACCGGCAGTCCAGCGCAGTGCTCGGTTACCGGCTTTCCGGAGACCAGCTCCATCACCAGGTAGCGCTGCCCGTTCCAGACGCCGCCATCGATCATGTGAACGATGTTGGGGTGATCCAGCAGCGCCAGGATGCGCCGCTCCGCAATAAAGCGCCGCTCGGCCTCGGGACCAAACAGCCGCCCCCCCACCAGCTTGATGGCCACCTCGCGTTGAAACTCGCCGTCATCCCGGCGCCCGCGATACACCACGCCCATTCCGCCTTGGCCGATCTTTTCGACCAACAGGTAAGGGCCAATCCGCTGGCCTGCCAGGGAGGCCGCTCCTTCCCCTTCCGTTAGAAACGGGCCCGCTGATTCATGCGCCTCCAGCAGTGACCGTACCTCCCGTTGCACTGCAGCGGGAAGTTCTGCTAGAAACCTCTCACGCTGGGTGCCCGACAGATCCAGAGCTTCAAGAAATCCTTCCCGCACTTGGGACAGGGAACTCATAGCAGACACAAACGTACCGGGTTTCAATTATAAGTCCCGATTTTGACTTTTGCCA
Source organism: Bryobacteraceae bacterium (assembly GCA_035501355.1). Lineage (GTDB taxonomy): Bacteria > Acidobacteriota > Terriglobia > Bryobacterales > Bryobacteraceae > Palsa-89. The sequence goes on from DATJWJ010000142.1 coordinate 30,324, forward strand.
GAGTACTAGGCCTTCTAGTTGACCCGATGTTGACTCGATTGAGCGCAGTTTTGCGCCACAAGAAACGGAGAAGCCCGGTTGGGGTGACGGGGGATTGGAAAATCCAGAATCCATGCCCCCTATGAAAGACATTACAGGAGGAAGCAATGATATTACAGCGGCGGATTGGCTCGACTACATTCGGAACTTTGATGCGCTCTCTATTGCTGGTCGCGGTAGCGCCGGCAATATTTGCGGATCAGCTTACCGTGTCATCGTACTCAGCCACGCCCGGTACCACGGTGGGTTCGTATACCTACTTGGACAGCACCGGGACTGAATTGACCGACGGCGTTCTTGGAGTAATTCCATTCGCCAGTCAGTCGCAAGCAGACCCCTGGGTGGGATGGTACGGCACAAATCCAGATATTACATTCAATTTCGCCGGGCCTGTTGATGTCACACAAGTGGACTTGGATCTGGGACTCTGGACGAACCCGGCGCTTATTTATCTTCCCAGCTCGATTGACATCGGCGGAACAACCTTCAACCTGGTGGGGAACGAACTAACCAATCCGAGCCGGGGAACATTGTCTTTCAACGTAAACTTCACCGGAATCACGAGCCTGGACGTGAACCTGACTGCCGGCGGCACCTACCTTTTCATGGACGAAGCGCAGTTTTTCGGAAATACATCGTCCGGCACCTCAACGGTGCCTGAGCCGGGGAGCTTGCCGCTTGTGCTGGTCGCCATTGGCCCGCTGGTTTGGAAGGCGTCGAGATGGAGGTGCGCCGCCGCCTGAAATCCCGCCGAGGGATCAGTCGGCTCTTGAAAGGGGCCCTCGAAGCCGCCCTGTCGAGAGGCTCGTGGAAAGCTCCCGCACCGCGTTCTTGCGACAGGCGCTGGCGGGCGTGTTCCACCAGAATCCGCCGCATCACACCGGACACGACATCCAGCGGGAGGGGAGCCACCGACGTCGGCTTTGAGCAGAGATCCAGGTCGAGTAACACACAGGTAGATACGTTCTGTGGCCCGCCCGCCCGGTACGGCGGTCATGTAATCTTTGAGATCGAGGGAACCCCGGTGACCTCCGAGGTCGGGGCCGTACCGGATCCGAACTCCGCGGCTCTCGCCGTAACGCGTTGGCCGGCGGGCTAGGTCTGTGGAGGCGGCGCAGCGTCGCATAATTTTCGATAGAGCCAGGCGCGGGCAAAACTCCACAAGCGCGCCACCGAGGATGGGGATGTCTGGAGCGTTTCGGCGGTCTCTTCGATGGACAAGCCGCCGAAGTAACGTAGTTCTACTACGCGCGCGCTTTCCGGATCCGAGACCGTCAGCTCCTCTAAGGCGTCGTCCAGGGCGACCACGTCCAGATCCGGCTCCATTGCTACGCCGAGGGCTTTATCGAGCGGCTCATGGAAGGCTCCCGACCCGCGCTTTTGCGACAGCCGCTGGCGGGCGTGTTCCACGAGGATGCGGCGCATCACCTGCGCGGCGGCCCCGAAGAAGTGCGCGCGGCCGTTCCATTGCATGCGATCCTGGTCCACCAGCCGAAGGTAGGCCTCGTGCACCAGGGCAGTGCAGTCGAGCGTGAAGACGTTGTGTTCGTTCCGCAGATTACGCTGGGCCACGCGCTTCAAGTCGTCATACACCAAAGGCACCAGTTCTTCGAACGCCTGCTTGTTGCCCCCGCTCCAGCGGTTCAACAGATCGGTGATGTCCGCCACTTCTCCATCATTAGATCACGGCTGTCACTGGGCGGCTCGCTATTCGTTCACCTTCAGAGTGAAGTAGTTCAATTGTTGTCCCGGATCGAGCAGAATCTGGTGCGGCGTTTTGGAAGGAACATGGATGATGTCGCCCGCCGAGATCTTCTGTCTGGTCCCGCCTTCGATGGTGGGTCCGCGAATTTCTCCGCGGGCCGTGGCGCGCGATCTGGGAATCGTTCCACCCACCAGCAGCGTCGCGTTTCCCGATTGGATCACCATCAGGTCGGCTTGATGCTCATGCAACTCGGCCTGCCCGCTCGCTTCGCGATGCAGGAACAGCGCGTAGTGGTTGCCGAAACTTCCGGCGCGCTCGCTAGCCACCTTTTGGCGGCTCATCTTCGGTGCCAGGGCCTTCTCGGCCTCCAACAATTGCGTGGCACTCCAGTATTTGTAGCCGGCCGGCTCGGCACTGATGAGCGGAAAAACCAGCGTGAGCGCCGCCAAACGAAACCGCATGACATCCTCCCCATCCCAGACTAGAACGGTTACAATCTCTACTTGACCACAGGGGATTGATGAACATCTCGGTCAAAAGCGATTACGCGCTGCGCGCCATCTTCGACCTCGCATTGCAGCGCCCCGGCCATCCAATCAGAATCGCCGACGTTGCCCGCCGCCAGAAGATCCCGCAGAAGTTCCTGGAGTTGATTTTGTCGGGGCTCAAGCAGGGCGGCTTTGTCGAATCGCGCCGCGGCGCCGAGGGCGGCTACCTGCTGGCGCGCTCAGCGGAGCAGATCACAGTCGGAGAAGTTTTCCGCTACGTGGAAGGCGTGAAGAACAAAAAATCGAGCCTCAAGCAGCAGGCTGCCGATCCGTTCCGCGAAGTTTGGAATCGCGCTGAACAAGCTATCTCCGGCGTGCTTGACCACACCAGCTTTGCCGACCTGGTGCGCGACTGGCGAGACCGGGAAAATAAATACGTGCCGAACTGGGAGATCTGATGTTATACCAAGACAACTCGTTGAGCATCGGCAGGACCCCGCTGGTGAAGCTATCGCGCGTCACCGCGAGCGCAGTGGCCACGGTTCTGGGCAAGATCGAAGGGCGAAATCCGGCCTATTCGGTGAAGGATCGGATCGGCGCGTCCATGATCTGGGACGCGGAAAAACGCGGTGTACTGGGGCCCGGTAAGGAATTGATCGAGCCCACCAGCGGCAACACCGGAATCGCGCTCGCCTTCGTCGCGGCGGCGCGCGGTTATCCGATCACGCTGGTTATGCCCGACACCATGTCGGTGGAACGCCGCCGGGTGCTGCGCGCGTTCGGGGCGAATCTGATCCTGACCGAAGGCTCGTCCGGAATGCAGGGTTCCATCAATAAAGCGGAACAAGTGGTGGCTTCCGATCCTGAACGCTACGTGCTGCTGCAGCAATTCCAGAATCCGGCCAATCCGGAAATCCATTTCAAAACCACGGGGCCGGAAATTTGGGACGACACCGAAGGTGCGGTCGATGTTTTGGTCAGCGGGGTGGGAACTGGGGGGACGATTACGGGCGTTTCGCGCTACCTCAAGAACGTGCGGAAGAAGAAGATTCTTTCCATCGCGGTCGAGCCGGTGCACAGCGCGGTGATTACGCAGAGACTCAAAGGCGAGCCGTTGAAACCCGGGCCGCATAAAATCCAGGGGATCGGCGCGGGCTTCATTCCCGGCACGCTGGATCTCGCCATGGTGGATCGCGTCGAACTGGTGACCAACGAAGAATCCATCGAAATGGCCCGCCGGCTGGCGCGCGAGGAAGGCATTCTGTCGGGTATCTCTTGCGGAGCCGCCGTGGCAGCGGCGGTGCGTGTGGCGGGAGAGCCGGAAATGAAGGGTAAAACCATCGTAGTGGTGCTGCCGGATTCGGGTGAGCGCTACTTGAGCACCCCGCTGTTTGAAGGAATCGCCGCCGACTAAATGAAAAGGCGGACGCTTTTGGGGTGATAGGGTGAAGCGTCCGCCGTCGTAACGGGGATTTGAATAGATAACGACGCGCATGGACGCGGGGTTACGCTTCGGTCCAAAAAATTCCGCCCCCACTTGTAATACTTTGTAAGGTCGATTACGAGGCGTCGAATGGCCGAAACATTGCTTCCGGAATTGTTTGTGGGACAAGCTTGATTTTCGCCTTTTCTTCGGTTATACTCGATGGCGAATAAAAGGAGAATAGGAGTGCCGTCATGCCCCTCCCCCAGACGCTCTACTGTGGTCCTTCCGGATGGTCGTATCCGCATTGGAATGGGATCGTCTATCCGAAATTGAAACCGCGCGGCTTTCATCCGCTTGAGGACATCGCGAGCTATTTCGACGCGGTGGAAATCAACACGACCTTTTATCAGCCCATCCGCCAGGAAATTGCCCGGCTTTGGCTGCGAAAGGTCGCTCACAACCCGAGATTCCTGTTCACCGCCAAGCTGGGGCGCCGGTTCACGCACGACCGGCTGCTCGGCGCGGCGGAAGTCGCTCAGTTCAAGGATGGTTTGTGGCCGCTACTGGCTTCGCGCAAGCTGGGCTGCGTGCTGATGCAGTTCCCTTGGACGTTTCGCTATACCGAGGAGAACCGCGAGCACCTGATCGCCGTGCGCCGCGCGTTCCACGAGTTCCCGCTGGTGGCCGAGATGCGGCATTCGAGTTGGACGCACGAAGAGGCGCTCGGCACGCTGATCGATCATCACGTCGGCTTTGCGAACATCGATCAGGCCGCTTACACAAAAGCCATGCCGCCGACCTCGGTGCTGACATCCTCCATCGGGTACGTGCGCTTGCACGGCCGTAATCCGCAGGACTGGCAGCGCGAGTTCGGACGCGTTGCAGAGCCCGTAGCCGCGCACGATTATTTGTATTCCCCCGAGGAGCTGCTCGAGTGGAAGCCGCGCATCCAGGAAATTCGGGAGCACGCCGCGGTCACGTTCGTCTTCGCCAACAACGACGTGGGCGGTAAGGCAGTGGTGAACGCCTTGCAGCTTTCCGAGATGCTCGGCGATGACAGGCGTTCGGCCCCAGCCGATCTGATCGCCCGGTTCCCCCTCGAGCTGGAAGATTTTCATGCCGATCGGCCCATCCAAAGCGCGCTATTCGCAAGCTGCGAACCGGAGCGGCGCGCAGTCGCGTAAATTCAGCCTTGCTAAAATCGAGTAGGTCATGGCCACCGCAACGCTGTTGACGCTGGAGCAGTTCTCCGCGCTGCCGGAGTTCGACGAACGCACCGGCTCGAGTTTCGAGCTGGATCACGGAGAGCTGATTATTGTGTCGCCACAGTCGTGGGAGCACGAGAACCTCAAGGCGAAGTTGTTTCTGCTGTTGAGCAGATATTTCGAAGAGCGCGGCCTGCGAAGGCGCGCGGTGATCGAAGCTGGGTTCGTACTCGACGAGGAAAGCTGGCGCAAACCCGATGTGGCAGTGATGTCCGAAGAAGCCCTGCTCGAAGCGAACGGGGATCCGAAGCGGCCGCTCGAAGGCGCCCCGGAACTGGCCGTTGAAATCGCCTCACCGTCGGATACCTCCGCCATGATCGGCCGAAAGGTGGATCATTTCCTCGCGGCCGGATCAAAAACTGTCTGGGTGTTCTATCCGGAATCCCGGCAGGTTCACGTGCACAAAGTGGGACGAAAAACCGCCAAGCTCGGCCGCGACCAGCATCTGGAAGAGCCCGAAATCCTGCCAGGCTTTCGCTTCGCGATCAGCCAGATTTTCGAATAGAGAAAGAGCACATGCCACGCGAGCCAGCGGCAACGCGGCTACTCGGCACTATTTCAATTGTGCGCTGGCATCCATAACCTCACCGCCCTCGATCCTGTCGAATGGACTTGATCGGATTGCTCAGTTTTCCGGTCCCGCCGCCGTGACTGGCGCGAATCGCCTCGATGAGCTTCTGACGGCGAGCCTTCGCATCCAGCTCAACCTGCAGACCACGGGCCAGCACGGCGAGCACCTGTTGAGCTAGGCTGCGATGTTTTTTTCTGGCCTGCTCCACGAGCAGCCGATAGAGATGATCCGGAACATCTCGTAATTGAATCTCCGGCATAGTCCGACATCACTGTACATCAATTTGCATCTGCTGCAAAGTGCAGCGCGCGCATTTCAGAAGTCGGTCTTCTCGGCCGGCGGCAACGCGACCCGCAGCGCGTTCAGCACCGCCGCCAGATCGATCAGCTCCTGCGTGACCGCGCCCACCACGGGCGGAAGATAACCGGCCGCGGCCGCCAGCATGCCGATCATGCTCAGCCCCATGCCTCCCAACGCGCTTTCCAGCGCAATCCGGCGCATGTGGCGGCTGATGTGAATCAGTTCATCCACTTTGGCTAGCGAGGGCTCCAACAGCACCGCGTCAGCTGCCTCCGCCGTGATATCGCTGGCTTGCCCGAACGCAACTCCGGCGGTCGCGGCCAACATGGCGGGTGCATCATTGATACCGTCGCCCACGTACAATGTTTTCGCGTGCCGGGTTTCCTCGGTTACGATGGCGACCTTTTCTTCCGGACTCTTGCCCGCGCGCACTTCCTGAATGCCCACAGCCTGGGCCAGGTAGCGAACCTCCGATTCGCGGTCGCCCGACACCAGCATCACCTTCTCAGCCGCGTGCTTGGGCCGCAAATGCGATACGAAGGCGCTGCTCTCCCGGCGCGGCTCATCGCGAAAATGGAAGGCGGCCACGCACTGGTCATCGACGAACACCAGGCATTCCAGACCGGTGGTTTCCGCTGAAAGCCAAGCAGGCAACGGCTCGCCGGCGGCCAACAAGCGATTTCGCCCGGTGATCTTCACCTCGTGATTGCCCACCAGCCCCCGGAGTCCCTCGCCCGGTTTCTCGCTGATTAGCCGCACCGGCGACAGCTTCAGGCGATTTTCTTCCGCCGTTCTCAAAATCGCGCCGGCCAGAGGATGCTTGGAATATTGCTCCAAGCTCGCGGCCAGACGCAACACGTCCTCGGTGGAAACGCCCGGCGCCTTTTCGACTCCCACCAGCGCCGGCCGGCCGTAGGTTAGCGTTCCGGTCTTGTCGAAAATGAGGGTGTGGCAGCGATCGGCCTGCTCCAGGACGGCCGGGTTTTTGATGATAATCCCGCTTTCGCCCGCCACCGAGACGGCGCCTATGATAGCCACCGGAATCGCAAGCAATAGCGGGCAAGGCGTGGCAATCACCAGGACAGCCAGGAAGCGCTGCGGATCGCCTCCGATCCACCATCCGAGTAACGCCACCGCCAGCGCCAGCGGCGTATACCAGACGCCCAGCCGGTCGGCCATCCGTCGCAGCGGCGGCCGGTTCTGCTCGGAAGCCGCCATCACTTGCATGATCTTGGCGTAGCGCGAATCGGCCGGTAGCTTGTCTACCGCGATCGTAAGTGCTGCGTCGCCGTTGATGGATCCGGAAAGCACGCTCGAGCCCGGCGTCTTGGACATCAGGAACGGCTCGCCCGTCAGATATGACTCGTCCATGGTGCTGTGACCTTCTAACACCGTTCCATCCACCGGGCAGATCTCGTGCGGCAACACCAACAACCAATCGCCCACAGCGATTTCATCTAGAGAAACATCGGCGAACTTGGAACCCATGGTGCGGTGCGCAATGCGCGGCATGCGCTTGGCCAGCGCGTTCAGCACCGACGAGGCCCGCCGCGTGGCGAATTGTTCGAGCGCCGTACCGCCTGACAACATCAGGACCACGATGCTCCCCACCAGGTACTCTCCCATGAAGCTGGCCGTAGCGATCGAGATACCCGCCAGCAGATCAGCACCAAAGTTGCCCCTCGCCATGCTTCGGGTCAATTGGACGATAAGCGGAATGCCACCGCCGAGCAGAATCAGGATGAGCGGAAGATTCGCAACCGGAAGCGGGACCCGCAGAATGAACCTAAGCGTAAGATGTATCACGATGCCCGAAGTCGCCAATCCGGCGATGTAGGCCGCGGGTTGGGAAGTCCGGAGCGATGACTCCAAGCTCCAATTGATGCATGCGAATCCCCGCAGGGTCAAGAAGGGTTGAGATTTCCCACGCTACCCGGACTTGGGTGATTACACCCAATCCAAACGAGATTTGCCCCAAGATCGTCGGCATGAAAACGCAGTAATCCAATGAATCCGCACGGCATATGGGTGGAATTCAGCATGCACCACGGGGCGCTCTATAGGGAAGGAGTCTCAAATGCGCAGCATTTCGTCTCGTGGAATAATTCAGATTCTTCTGACAGTCACCGTGTTGGCGGGTGCCGTCGGTCTGCAGAGTGCCGGCAGGGCGTCGTTCAGCAAACGCGACAAAGCCTATTACGCTAAGCCGGAGGTCATCAACTTTGTACGTCCCGGCTTGGTTTTCAAGGTCGCCAGTGCTTCCATTGGTAGTGACGGCACGATCAGCGCGCACGTCTTGGTTACAGATCCACAAGGATTGCCGCTGGATCGGCTCGGAATAGACACGCCGGGAACGATTGCCATGAGCTTCATCGCGGCGACCATTCCGAATGGCCAGAAACAATACACATCGTACACGACCCGTACCGTGACGGCGGTCAAGGGGGGCGCCACCGCAATACAGGCCGCGGCCGATTCCGGAGGAACGTTCACGAACAACGCGGACGGCGATTACACTTATACCTTTAAGACCAAAGCGCCCGCCGGCTTCGATCAAACCGCAACTCACACCGTCGCGGTATATGGCAGCCGGAACCTGACCAGCTTCGACATGGGAACGAACTACGCGTCCGCGACTTTGAACTTCCTGCCGAATGGCTCGCCGGTGACAGTAACCCGCGACGTGGTACGCGATCAAATTTGCGAAAACTGCCACGAGAACTTGGGATTCCACGGTGGCTCCCGGGTTGGCGTTGCGCTATGCGTACTTTGCCACCAGCCGCAGTCGGTGGATCCGAACACGGGCAATACCGTGAATTTCCCAAAGCTGATCCACGAGATTCACATGGGCGCAGCCGCGCCTAACGCGCAGGCGGGCAACCCCTTCACGATTTATGGATTCAATGGCCCAACGAATTGGGCTGATGTCACCTTCCCGGGCAGCAGTTCGGCCAACGATCCGAGGAATTGCGTGAAGTGCCACGACCAGAATAGCGGTGCGGCGCAAGCGAACGCCTATTTGACCCCGAATCGCGCCGCGTGCGGTGGTTGCCACGACAACGTTAACTTCGCGACGGGCGAGAATCACGTAAATCTGCCGCAGTTGGACGACAATCAATGCGCCAACTGCCACGTCCCGCAGGGCGAGCTTCCTTTCGATGCTTCCATCATGGGAGCCCACACGATTCCGACCGAATGGTCCGGCTTGCCGGGCCTGGTGATCAGCATCGTGAAAGTGGACAATGGGACGGCCGGCAGCGCGCCGACCGTGACCTTCACTCTCAAGGACAACGCCGGCAATCCGATCGCTGCCAATAGCCTGGTGGGCGGATCCAACCGTCTGGCAGTAGTGATGGCCGGCTCAACCGCCGACTACGGCGCCCCCATGGGCTACCCCGGTTACGTAACCGAGGATGCTACCAAGGCCACGTGCGGCTCGGATGGAACCTGCGTCTATCAATTCCAGAATTCGATTCCCGCCAGTGCGACCGGGTCTTATTCAATCGGGATGGAAGGCCGCCGCGGATTCACCATCAACGCCGGGACTACCGCCTCCGTAACCACCGAGTACGGTGCTGTGAACCAAGTGGTAAGCTTCTCGGTGGACGGTTCTCCGGTTGTGCAGCGGCGCAAAGTGGTGGACATCTCCAAGTGCAACGCCTGCCATCAATCGCTCTCGGTGCACGGCGAGAATCGCAACCAGATTGAGATGTGCGTGCTGTGTCACAATCCCGTCGACACGGATGCTTCCACGCGCGCGCAGTCCAAGGATCCCACGCTCAAGGCGCAACCTCCGCAAGCGGTTAATTTCGCGCTCATGATCCACAGCATCCACGATGGATCGGCTCTGGCCGCGGCTGGACGTCCCTATGTCGTGGTCGGATTCGGCGGCAATACCAGCGACTTCTCGGATGTGACCTTCCCGGCCTTCAGCCCGGCTGGCGCTGTGGGCAACGTGCAGGCCTGCACCATGTGCCACGTGAACGATTCGGAAGCAGCCGGCCTCCCGAATCTAATCACTTTAAGCAACGTGACGACGCCGCAGGGCTACGAGAATCCCACGCCTCCGGTGACGGCCGCCTGCATGACCTGTCATGCCAGCAAGCCCGAGTTCTCGCACGCAGTGGCGAACACCACACAGTTCGGTGAGAGTTGCACGGCGTGCCATGCTTCTGGTGCTGCATTCGACGTAGACCAGGTCCATGCTCAATAGCTCCTTCAGCAGAGCCGGCTGGATTGTAGCGGGCATCCTGATCCTGTTTTCAGGAGTCAGGATGTCCGCGCAACAGCCCGCCAAGCCGCCGGAACCGGCCCCTGCTCCGCAAGCCAACAAGCCCGCGGAATATGTCGGCTCGGAGACTTGCAAGGTCTGTCACGAAGAGATCTTTAACAACCTGCAAAAGACCCCGCATTTTGCGATTGAGACCGGGGCCCGGCGCGGCTGGAAGGAGAGAGCCTGCGAATCCTGCCATGGGCCCGGCTCCAAGCACGCCGATTCGGCATCGGCTGACGACATTAAGAATCCCGCCAAGCTGGCGCCCCAGGCGCAGGATCACACCTGCCTCACTTGCCACCTGAATCAGGACACACCGGTTGGACGGGTAGCGACTGGCCACGCGAAGGACCAGGTTGGTTGCACAACCTGCCATTCAGTCCACGGCGCGGGAGGGGCGAAGTTGGTGATGCACAACAAATCCGAAATCAATGCCTCGTGCTCCGGCTGCCACGTGTCTCAATGGGCGGCCTTCAACCGGCCTTATACACATCGGCTGCAGCAAGGCGCCATGTCGTGCGTGGATTGCCATAATCCGCACGGCAGCTTCAAATTCGATACCGTCCGGGAGGCGTTTGGGAACGAGCCGGGATGCTTGCAGTGCCACAGCGACAAGCGCGGCCCCTTCGTGTACGAGCACGCGGTGGTGCGAATGGAGGGCTGCACGGCTTGTCATGAGCCGCACGGATCGGCGAATCCGAGAATGTTGACCCGGCACGAAGTGCGGCTGGTATGTCTGGAATGCCACGCCAATCTGCCGATCCCGGCGTCGATTGGCAAAAATCCCAATATCGGGGGAGTGCCGCCGGCGCTGCACGACCTGCGCAGCCCGCAATTTCAAAATTGCACGGTATGCCACGTGAAGGTTCACGGGTCATACGTGGATCGGAATTTCTTCCGATGAAAACTTTGGCGAGTCTGATTCTCCTGATCCCGCTGTGGGCTCAAGATGCTCCCACCCCGGCGGATTCACAATCTTCGGCGGCCGCGCCGGCTGCGGCTCAAGATCAGTCCAAACCGGCCCCGGACGCCGCGGCCCAACCAGCACCGGCCGCGCCAGCTCCGGCAGCGCCAACGGCCGCGACAGACAATTGGCTGCAAGGCAGCATCCAGCTGGGCTATCGCTGGATTCCCAATATCGATGGAAGCAACGCTGCCTATCGCAGCGTCGTAAATCTGGGTGAGGGCCCGAAGTTGCTGGATGCCGATTTCACGCTGCTGAATCCCTCCAAGCGATTCTTTGACCGCGCCGACATCCACGCCTCATCCTGGGGCGATCCCTACAATATGTTGCGCGCCGATGTGCAGAAAGATGGCCTCTATCGCCTCACGGTGGACTATCGCAACATCGCCTACTTCAACTTTCTTCCTTCCTACGCCGATCCCACACTCAATCAAGGAATCCTGCTGGATCAAAACTCGTCCGACACCCGGATTCGGACCCTGGATGTGCAACTCGACGTACACATGAACAAATGGATCACGCCGTACCTGGGATTCGAGCAAAACTCGCAATACGGGCGCGGCATCACGGATTTCCAATCTTTCGTCACCTCCTATCCGGTGGCCAGCTCGTATTCGGACCGGACCCAAACCTATCGCGCCGGAGTCCGCATGGAGATGGGCGCCTATCATCTCACGCTGGAGCAAGGCGGCACGACCTTCAAGGACGATCAGGGCGCTTCTGACGCCCAGACCGAACCTGGGAACTTTCTCGGCACGTTCCTGGGCAGCACGCTGCCGCTCAACTCGCTGTCTGAGTTGTATCGGGTGCGCGGCGATTCCATCTACACCAAGGGACTGCTGGCGGCCAATCCCTATTCCTGGATGAGCGTGACCGGCGAGTTCATCTACGCCAAGCCGAGCACCGATATCAACTACACGGAAGCATCCACCGGCACGTTTTATTTGCAGCGCATCCTGCAGTTTTACAATTCCGGCCAGGACATTCTGATGGGCGACGCCGACATGCCGCACCTCACCGCCAGCCTGACCGTGGAACTCCGCCCGCTGCGCCGGCTCCGCATAGTCGAGTACTGGATGACGGACCGGTTTCATAACGCCAGCGACGCGCTGCTGATCGAAAACTTCCTGCTGGCGGGAGCGCCGTTAACCGATCAGCAGTTGCTGAACGATCGCATGAATCTGAATACGAACCGCAACGAAGTGGACGCTTACTATGATGTGACGTCCAAGCTGACCTTGCGCGGCGGCTACCGCTTCGAATGGGGAGACTCGGATGTGCGCGCGCCGATCCTGACCGGCCTGGGGCTGGAGTCGGCAAATCTGCGCCGTAACGTCGGAATCGCGGGCTTCAATTACCGGATCGGACAGAAGTTCCGCGTGACCGGAGACGCCGAAGGTTCCAGCTCGGATCAGGCGTTTTTCCGCACCAGCTTGCAGAACTACGAGAAAGCTCACATCCGCGGCCGCTACGATCTATCGCCGGAATGGCGCTTTGCGGGCGATTTCAGCTTGCTCAACAACAGCAACCCGAATCCCAACGTACGGCTGGACTATTCCGCCAAAATCGAATCCGCGTCCGTGTTCTATATGCCTAAGTCGGTCAAGTGGGCCAACCTGCTGTTGGATTATTCGCGCTCCGCGGTGTATTCGAACATCCTCTATCTGGTGCCCCAGACGCTGTCGCCCACGCCGTCGATTTACCGCGAGAACGGGCACTCATTGAGCGCGCTCGCGACCGTTAAATGGATCACCGCGGGAGGTACGCTTTTCATTTCCAGCGGCAGCCGTCCGACCAACTACTATCAGCCTTTGGTACGGCTGACCGTCCCTCTCCATAAACACGTGCAGTGGATCAGCGAGTGGCGCTGGTACTCGATGTCTGAGCTGTTCTATGTTTTCGAGAATTTCCAGACCAACCAATTCATGACCAGCGTGCGGCTGACGCGCTAAGAAAAGTTGATGGACCAAGAAAAACTCGCCGGTGGAACAGCGCGTGTCCCGCCGGCGAGCAAACAGAAACGAAAGTGTTCAAACAGCCGCGAGTTCCAGCTCAGCCGCCTTGACGGCTGACACCACCTTAACCTCGATCTCTGGCGGCTTGTGCAAAGTATTTTCCAGGAGACACGCATCCACGGCGCGCAGGATGCCATCTCGATGTTTCTGGGTGAGACCGGGCGCGATCACTTCCAGATGGACCTTGGTGATTCGCGGAGGCTTATCACCCTTCTCCGCCGAAAGCCTAACCTCCAGCTCTTCGTCCGGCAGGGCACGTGCTCGCAAGTACTCCTCGGCATAATACGCGGCACACGCTCCTAAACCACTCAGAAACAGCTCGGTCGGAGTCATGGCGGCATCTGTACCATCGTCGTCGAACGGCTGGTCCGCTACAATGTGATGGCCGCGAGCCGTCATCTCGAACTTCTTACCACCCAGGTATCGGACGTTAACTTCCATAATCAATATTTGTTCCCCCAGCTTTTTCTAGCATTCAAGCGGCCTTGGAATAGGTCGCGCTAAGTATTCGCCTGTTCGCGGCCCTTGATCGCCCATGAGTGACGTAACTCACCCAAGAGAGCACTGCAACCCATAGGTCTGAATCGAGATTGCAAGACTGGCATCCTGGCTGCTAGAAGCGAAGCCATATGGACTCAGCTTTAGCCGTGGACCGGTTGCATTTTGCCTTCACCGTTACCTTTCACTACCTATTTCCTCAGCTCACGATGGGATTGGCGCTACTGATTGTGATCCTGAAGACAGTGGCTCTAAAGACAGGTAATGATCGTTACAACCAAGCCGCGCGCTTTTGGGTGAGGATTTTCGCCATCAACTTCGCGATCGGGGTGGTAACTGGCATCCCAATGGAATTTCAGTTCGGGACCAATTGGGCGCATTTTTCGCGCTCCGCCGGCGGCGTGATCGGTCAGACTCTGGCCATGGAAGGTGTTTTCTCGTTCTTCCTGGAGTCGACGTTTCTGGGCCTGTTCGTCTTTGGAGAGAAGCGGCTCAGTCCGATGATGCACTGGTTCTCGGCTTTCTTGGTTTTCTTGGGCTCGTGGCTTTCCGGGTTTTTCATCATCGCCACCGATGCGTGGATGCAGCACCCAGTCGGCTACCAGCTCGGCAGCGGGGACAATATACTGCTCCAAAGCTTCTGGGGGCTCATCTTGAACCCGTGGACGCTCTGGCAATACCTCCATAACATGATTGCCGCGGTCGTGACCGCCAGCTTCGTGATGGCGTCCATCGGCGCCTATTACGTACTGGCCGGGCGATTCGAAGAACACGGGCGAATTTTTGTGCGAACCGGCGTCGTAGCCGGAACCTTAGCCACTCTGGCCATGCTCTTTCCCACCGGCGACGGGCAGGGCCGCATGATCGCCGAACATCAGCCGGTGACGCTGGCAGCGATGGAGGGTCTGTTCGAGACCGAGAGCGGTGCGCCCATCGTGCTGGTGGGCCAGCCCGATACCCAGAGGTTGCAGCTCGACAATCCGATCCTGGTGCCCAGGGCGCTGAGCTTCCTCACCTACCGGCGCTGGGAAGCCGTGGTTCAGGGCCTGAAGGATTTCCCTCGCGATCAATGGCCGGATAACATCCCGCTGCTTTATTACAGCTATCACATCATGGTGGGACTGGGAACGTTCTTGATTTTGCTGATGCTGCTGTGCGCGTGGTGGCTGTGGCGCGGGCGGCTTTACGGCAGCAAACCGCTGCTCTGGGCCCTGATGCTGGCACTGCCATTTCCATACATCGCCACCACGGCCGGATGGATGACGGCCGAGCTGGGCCGCCAACCTTGGCTGGTCTACGGCTTGATGCGTACCGCCGACGGCGCATCCCCGCGGGTATCCGCGGCCAATGGCCTGTTCACACTGATCGGCTTCATGGGCTTGTACCTGGTGCTGGGCGTTTTGTTTTTGTTCCTGATACATCGGGAAGTTGACCATGGCCCGGCCGTTGAAATCGGCGGGGGCGCGCGATGATCGCGACCCTGTGGTTCTGCCTGATTGCGATCATGATTGCCGGCTACGTGATCCTGGACGGGTTCGATCTCGGCGCGGGCATGATTCACTTGTTCGTAACCCGCAATGAAGAGGAAAGACAGCGCGTGCTGCGTTCCATCGGACCGGTTTGGGACGGCAACGAAGTGTGGCTGTTGGCCGCGGGCGGCACATTGTATTTCGCATTCCCCGCGCTATACGCCGCGGCATTCAGCGGCTTCTATCTGGCGCTGATGCTGGTGCTGTGGCTGCTGATTCTTCGCGGCGTCGCGATCGAGCTGCGCAGCCACGTCGAAAGCCCTCTGTGGCGGCCTTTCTGGGATCTGGTGTTCGGCGGGGCCAGCACGCTGCTGGCGCTGCTCTTCGGCGTAGCGCTGGGAAACGTGGTCCGCGGCGTTCCTCTGGACTCGAATGGCTATTTCTTTATTCCGCTGTGGACCGACCTCGTGCCGGGTTCGGACGCCGGTATCGTGGATTGGTACACGCTATTAATTGGCCTCGCGTCGCTTAGCGCTCTGGCCGTGCATGGCGCCTGCTGGGTGGCCTATAAGACCAGCGGCGACCTGCAAACGCGGTCCCGCGCTTTCGGCGCCAAGATCTGGTGGGTGGTGGTGCTGCTGACGGCCGTCATCACCTTCGTCAGCTATCAACTCCAGCCAAACATCGCCAAGGAATTCAGCGACCGGCCGTGGGGCGTCATTTTTCCGGTGCTCGCACTGGCCGGCTTGCTGGGCATGCGTATTGCCGGCGCGCGCGGCCGGGACCTCGGCGCGTTCCTTTGTTCCTCGCTGTACCTTACCGGCATGCTGACCAGCGTCACCTTCGGAGTCTACCCGTACGTGCTGCCGTCCAACGTTGGGCCCGCCACCGCGCTTACGGTGACCAATGCCGCGGCCGCCGAGTACGGTTTGTGGATCGGGCTGTGGTGGTGGATTCCGGGCATGCTGCTGGCCGGAGTTTATTCCTTCTTCGTATACCGGCATTTCGCCGGCAAAGTCGAAAGCTGAGACGCGCTACAGAACCAACACCGCCGAGAGAGACTCCGGATCGCCGGACTGCTCCAGCCGGAATCCCGAGCGCTCGAAGATCTTTTGCATCGGACGATTTTCGAACATCACCGTGGCAGTAACGCGACTGAGCTTTTCATCGCGCGCGAAGTCCACCAGCTGGCGCACCAGCGCGGTGCCGAGGCCGCGCTTCTGGAATTGGTCGCTCACGATCACGGCCAGTTCCGCCTCCTCGACGGTGTGTGACTTCACCAGCCTGCCGACCGCGACAATCTCGCGCACGCCACGGATCTCATCGTTGCGCTCGGCCACGAATGCCATCTGCCGGTCGTAGTCGATGAAGCACATGCGCGTCAGGCGCTCGTGTTCGGTGCGCTGTTCCAGCTTCATCCAATGGAAATACCGCAGATACACGCTGCGCTCGGACAGCGTGTAATGGAATTTCACCAGCAATGGCTCGTCCTCGGGGCGAATGGGCCGGATGGTGACTTCGGCGCCGTCGCCGAGGGTGATCTTTTTTTCGTAGCGCGTGGGATAAGGACGGATGGCCAGACGCGGGAGATCCGACGCCCGCATTTCTGGGCCGTAGACCACAACGCGCGCGTCGAGTGCGATCAATCGATCCGGCGAAGCGAGCAGGGGGTTGATGTCGATCTCCCGGATCCAACGCTGTTCGGTGACCAGACGGCTGAATTTCACCAGCAACTCCTCGAGAGCCGGAAGATTTATGGGTCTCCGTCCGCGCACACCACCCAGCGCCCGGAAGATCTTAGTCTGCTCCATGAAGCGCCGCGCCAGCGTGGTATTGAGCGGGGGAAGGGAGAGAGCATGGTCGTGGAATACTTCCACCAGTTGCCCCCCCGCGCCGAAGAGCATCACCGGGCCGAACTGAGCGTCGATGCTGCTGCCGAGGATCAGCTCATAGCCTTCGATGGAGATCATGGGCTGCACGCTCACGCCCGCAAAATGCTGCGGACCGGCCTTCTCGCCGACCGAAGCGCGGATGGCTTGAAAAGCTTCTCGCACAGCGGCTTCATTTCGAAGATTCAGCTTCACGCCGCCCACGTCGGTTTTGTGGGTGACGGTGAGTGAGTTCAGCTTGAGAACCACCGGAAAGCCGATTTCCCGCGCCGCCTGCGCGGCTTCATCTTCGGTAGAGGCCAGGCGCGTCTCCACCGCGGGAATGCCGTAGGCTTCCAGAACCTGCTTGGACTCGAATTCGGTAAGAATGGTGCGGTTGGCCGAACGAACCTCTTCGATCACTCGCGCCGCGGCTTTGGGATCGATGTCGCCGGAGCTGGTGAGAACCGGAGTCTCGTATAAACCGCGCAGGTTGTAGCTGTACTTCCACATGTACTGAAACGCGCGCACCGCCGTATCGGGAAATGGAAAGGTTGGAATGCCGACGCGGTTCAACACCGCCTCGCCCTGGGCCGCCTCCTCGCCGCCCATCCAACTGGCCAGGATGGGCTTGGAATCCAGCCTGGCAAAGCGCTGCAACTTTTCGGCGATGAGCGTGGGATTGGTCATGCCTTGCGGCGTCATGATCACCAGCAGGCCATCCACATCCGGATCAGCCGCCACGATCTCGACTGCCTGCTCGAAACGATCCGGGCCAGCATCGCCGATGATGTCCTCCGGGTTGTTGTGGCTCCAGTGCGGAGGCAGAACTTTGTCGAGCGCTTCGCTAGTCGCGGTGGAAAGCTCGGCCAACTCGCCGCCCAGCAAAAGCAGCGCGTCGGTGGCAATCACGCCTGGTCCGCCCGCATTGGTGACGATGGCCAGCCGGGGCCCCTTGGGCCGGGGCTGGTGCGCCAGCACTTCGGTCATGTAGAAGATGTCGGCGATGCTGTTGACGCGTAAAACGCCGACGCGCCGGAAGGCCGCCTCCAGCACCTCGTCGCTTCCGGCCATCGAGCCGGTGTGCGAAGCGGCCGCCTTGGCCGCCTGCTCGGTGCGTCCGGCCTTGATCACAATGATGGGTTTGTTCAAGGCCACTTCACGCGCGGCCGAAAGAAAGGAACGCGCGTCGCCGATGGATTCCATATAGACCACGATGCTGCGCGTGTTGGGATCGTCCCCCAGGTAATCGATCAGATTGCCCCAACCGACGTCCAGCATGGAGCCGGCCGAAATGAAGGCGCTGAATCCGATCTGCTCGCGCAGGCTCCAATCCAGAATGGCGGTGCAGAGCGCACCGCTTTGGCTCACGAAGGCCACCGTTCCGGGCCGGGCGACAGTTTGCGCGAAGGTCGCGTTCAAGCCGCTGACCGGGCACATCACGCCCAGGCAATTGGGACCGATAACCCGCATCTTGGCCGGGCGCGCAGTCGCCAGGATCTGCTGCTCCAATTCGAGGCCGCGCAGGCCGGATTCGCGGAATCCTGCTGAAATCACGACGGCGCCCTGGACGCCGGCGCGGACGCACTCTTCAATCACGCCCGGAACCGTGACGGCGGGCGTTACGATCACCGCCAGCTCAGGCGGTTCCGGTAGGCTGGCAACGTCCGGATATGCCCGTATGCCCAGGACGCTGGTTCTTTTGGAATTGACGGGGTAGACAGTACCGCCAAAAGGACTGCTGATGAGATTCCAGAGCACCGAGCGGCCAACATGCCCCTCGCGCTCCGTTGCGCCGATGACTGCGACGGACTTCGGCTTGAAAAAGACATCCAGATCGCGGCGGGTGATGTCTTGATGAGATTGGCTGGATCGGGTTAGATCCGTAATCGTCGCCATACACTATTGATACATCTTCCTGGTGATGTTCTTCAGAAAATCGTGTGGCCGCTGTCTTATATGCTTTAAACACTCACGACCGGGCATGGGGATTGCCGGATGATGGAGTAGGCGTTGGCGCGCAGCCGGCCCAAAACCCCATCCTTGACGCTTCTCCCGATTAGCAAGAGATCCGACTGCTCGCGAGCCGCGCACTCGCAGACGGCCGACGCTACCTCGTCGCCGATCACGAATGCGCGCGCTTCCGTGCCGACGCAGGCCTGCACCGCTTGCACTTTCTCGGTGGCGTGATTGATGAGATCCTGCTTGGAGTTTCTCAGCCCGGCGCCCTCCTTGGCTTCCGGCACCGCATGAACAATCGCCAGCTCGGCCCCAAATTCGGCCGCCAGCTTTTTGGCCCAGCTTGCGGTGGGGCAGCTTTGCGACTCCAAGTCGATAGCGCAGAGAATCCTTTTGATACTGATGTCCTCCAGGCGCGGCACGTTCTCCATGTGAACACCGGTCCAAACCGGACACTCGGCGGCGTGCAGGATTTTGGCCGTGACCGAACCCAGGATCAAGCGGCGGAATCCGCCATAGCCGTGGGTCGGCAGCATAATGAGGTCGGACGCCTGCGCGTGGGCGTACTCGGTAATCTCGGTTGCGGGATCTCCCTCCAGAAGCACTCGCCGCACGTCGAAATGTTTGAGCTCGTCCACCAGGAAGGTACTCAAACGTTGCTCGGCGATACCGGACGAATCGACCGGAATATCGTTATAGGAGAGCGGCTCGAGCACGTGCAGCAGGCTGACCTCGGCTTGAAAGCGGCCGGCAAATATCTCTACCATCCGCGCGGCGCTCAAGCAGCGTTCGGAGAAATCCACGGGGAACACAATCTTCTTGGGAGGAAACATGAGTGTTCTTCCTTTCCGGGCCAACGCCCTTTTGAACACGGTTCGACTTTAGTGCGTTACTCGCGTACGAACGCCACGATCATAAGAGTTAAGAAAACGAACCCAATCGCAATCGCGACCGAGCCGAACGACCAGCCGAAATTCTTTAGCCACTGCGGCGGCGCCTCCACGCGACGTTTTTCCAGCTCGCCGCTTTCCACCAGCTGGCGGTATTCTTCCGGATGTTTATGTTTCATTTCCTCTTCCGTCATCCGGCCGGTGAAAATCACCAGGTCCATCGGGAAACATTCCGGGCGAAGGTGCGTATTGAAGAAATGGATGCTGAAAATGAATCCGACCGCCAGGATCGCCTCTTCGCCATGGATCAGCAAAGCGATGTTCAGCCAAGAGCCGGGAATGAACTTCGCAAAGAATGGAGCGAACCACATAGCGAAGCCGGACAGCCCGATGATTGCCATGCCCCAAAAGACCGCCCAGTAATCGACTTTGTCCCAATAGGCGTAGCGGCCGAACTTGGGCTTCGGGCCGCGGAAGAAAAACCATTTGACTTGCGCGATGAAGTCCTGAATGTCCTTGAGATTGGGAACCATGGATGTCGGCCCCCACAGCAGGCCGAACTCCCGCCGCGCGATGATCCGGTACACCAGGTTGGCCACGTGGATCAAGAAAACGGCGGTCAGGACGACGGCGCTGAAAAGATGAAAGAACAGAATGGTTCCGAACCCTCCTACGGCCTGAGCGAACGCCGTCGCCCAATGAGCGCTGCTAAAACGCAACGTCAGCCCGGTCATGGCGAGACCGAGAAACGTCACCGCCAGGAAGCCATGCAGAAAGCGCTGCGGGGCGGAAAAGCGGCTGTAATAGCGT
Organism: Bryobacteraceae bacterium; assembly: GCA_035501355.1. Classification (GTDB taxonomy): domain Bacteria; phylum Acidobacteriota; class Terriglobia; order Bryobacterales; family Bryobacteraceae; genus Palsa-89. The sequence continues at coordinate 50,864 of DATJWJ010000142.1, forward strand.
ACCTGCGGCTCGGTGCTCACCGGACGTCCGTTACCGGTAGCGCCCGTTTCAGTAATGATTGCGGCTTGCTTGTTGGATTCCATTGGATGTCTCCTTGTTCTACTGGGAAGCGCGCCCGCCCGCGGGACTGCGCCGGCGCTCGGCCAGCGACCGGTTCAGCCAGAGCACAGCATGCAGGGCGAAGAAGCCCAGAACTCCCGCCAGCAGCAGATTCATAAACATCCACGAAGTCCACAGCGCGGGATAGGCCTGTCGATTATGCCGGTCCGCATGCGGCTGGTAGCTGATGAAGCTCATGCTGACGCCGGAGTGGCACTTGCCACAGGTGGCCGGGAGATTGGCTCGCGCGATGGTCGACTTCGGATCGGTCGCAGGGCGGATGTCGTGGAAACCGTGGCAGTCCCAGCAGTGCGCGGTCTCCACATAGCCCAGCGCCGAAACCTGCGCATGGAATGTGTCGCGGTAAGTTTCTAGTTGGTCCCGGTGGCACCCGCCGCAAGTCGCGGTGGTCTTCATCTGCCAGGCTGCGGTTCGGACATCCGCGATCTGATGCGCCGAATGGCAGTCGTTGCAGACTGGCGCGCGCGAATTGCCCGTGCTGGCAGCCTGCCCGTGGATTCCGGCCATGTAGTCCTGCTTCGGCCCGGCATGGCAGGTTCCGCAGGTCGCGGCGACGTTGGCGCGGTTGGTGCGGCTGGCCGGGTCTTTCTTGCTCAAAATTTTGTGCGAGCCGTGGCAACTGGAGCAACTGGCCGCCACCAGCAATCCATCTTTGGTCAACGCGAAACCGTGGATCGAGTCCATGTACAGCGAGTAGACCTCGGTGAGACCGTGTTGCTTGGTGAGTTTCGAGTCTCCATGGCAGGTTCCGCAGGTGCGCGGCAGATTGGACGCATAGGTGCGGGATTTGGGATCACTGGATGGCAGTATGGCGTGGACATCTCCATGGCAGCCGTCACAGGTTTGCTTGCTCACCGGAGCGTGCACGCTGGCCGCTAGTCCTGCGGCGGGCTCCGCGTGGCAGGTAGCGCACTTCACCGGAGCAGCGTTGGCGGCGTGCGGATATGCGTTTTTGTCGGTATGGCAGTCGGTGCAGGAAAGGCTTCCATGCACGCTGCCCTGAAAACTGGCGCCCTTGTCGTCGTGACAAGCGATACAGTCGGCGCTTTTGGGAGCGCTCGCGCCGAGGGCATTAAACGCCAAGGCGAGCAAAAATGCGACGGTACTCCATTTCACAGAGCACCTCCTATGGTTTGTCTTTCGCGCCTCCCGCCGAGGCCTGTGGGGACGGGTCCATCCCGAGTTCAGTCAAAATCTTCGGGTTTTTCTCGCCCACCGCCAACAGATCATGACAGGTGGCGCAATCGTTAGAAATAGTGCGCCCATCGGCGCTAGTATGATTGCCATCGTGGCACCGGAAACAACCTGGGAAATCAGTATGCCCCAGGTTATTCGGATAGGTGCCCCAAGTGATCTTCATGTCAGGAAAAACATTTCGTGCGTATATTGTCTCCACCGCGCCGATCGCATTTTTCAGAGCGACTTGCTCGGCGGCATAAATCCGCGGATAACCAGTGCGATAAAAATTGTCTAGAGAAGCTGCGATCTGGCGCTCGGCGGTGGGGTGGTCCGGATATTCGCGCTTAAGCGCCTCCAGCGCTTGTTTCTTAATGAAGGGAAGGGCTGGGCTGATGCTGCCTTGCGTGATGGCCGCGTCCACGGCTCGCTCCGGCAGCTGGAAAATATGGGTGGGCCGGTTGTGACAATCCATACAGTCCATCTCGCGATGCTCGCCGCGCGCCAATTCTTCGGGCGTCACTTTCACGTCGCTGGAGTTAAAGACGGTGACCTTTCCCTGGGCGTCCGTGTAGGTGACCTGCGGGATCGCCTGGCGGTGACCGTCGGTCGAAACATATTCCATGCGCGCTTTCGCATCCACGTGCGCACCATGAATGCCGACCGTTCCGCCGAAATTCCGCCCGCCGATCTTCATGAGAGCCACCGTCGTAGACGGCGTGTTCTTTTCGTCCGGAGCATATTCGGTCTCGACGAAGAATTTGTCGCCGTCGAATTTCTGCGGCCAGTGGCACTGCTCACAGGTCTCGCGCGCCGGGCGAAGGGCCTCAACCGGCGAAGGAATCGGGCGCGGATAAGTATTAAACAGCACCGCCAGAACTTGGCCCGCGCCAGACAGCTTGGACTTCACGAAGAAGGAAGCGCCGGGTCCGATGTGACACTCCGTACACGCCACGCGCGCGTGCGGTGAATTCGAATAGGCCGTATACTCCGGATCCATCACCTGGTGGCAGGACTTGCCGCAAAACGAGTCCGTGTCCATGTAGGTGACCGCGCGATAACTGAACTGGCTGCCCATTACCAGATTCACCGCCGTGGTCAAAACCACGAAGATCGCAAGCTTCCGCAGCTCGCTGCCTTGCGGGACGAACGGGCCGCGGTCCCCGGCCTTCCTGCGCTTCCAGGTGTGCAGCGCGATTCCGAGCGGAATGAGAATCAGACCCAACAGAAATAGGCCCGGCAAAATCAGGAACAACAGGATGCCAATATAAGGGGTGCTCGCTTCCCCCCTCCAAAAGGCCGGCAGAGTCAGCAGCCAGAGAATCGCAGAAGTAGTTACTAGCACTACACCGATCAGACTGATCAGATTGCTGGCTAAGTAGGCGAGCGGTGTGCGCTGAAGCATCCAGCAAAGAAGCCGCAATCACGTTACCAACGTTCGATCAGTCGGATAAGGTTTGAGCGTAGGGTTAAAACACCCAATAACCTCTCTTGCCGTGTGAGTTGGCCCAATTTTGAAGCGAAGGATTGCGCAGCTTAAAGAAGAAAGCGTTAGCCGGCTAAGTTGATGAACTAGAGACTGAGAACCAGGGAGCTTCCGACGTACAAGAAGCCGGCCAGGAGGAGCAAGCTTGAGAGGACTGCGATGAAGGCTAGAACGTTTCCGGATTCTCTGGCCTGCGTTTCAGCAGAGTCAGCCTGGGTGGCGGAGCGTCTGATCAGCATTAGAGCTGTAATGGCGGCAGCAAACATCACCCAAAGAATAGAAAAAGTCAGCATTGCGATCGTTCCTCTCAGAATGGATTAGGGGGCCTGGAGCAAAGGCACCGGGCGCAACGTGGAGGCGCATCAATCACCGGCAATCCGGTTCGTGAGGTATTTCGATGTCCTTCCATATATGGCCCGCTACTCGAGATCCTGCCCTTCCCATTGCTTCTTGGCAATCGTAGTTCCGCGGCAATGATGGCTAAGTGCGCGGTGCTGGGCGAGTCTCCCTCGAACACCACATGCCGTACTCCGGCGTCCCAAATTCGAGCCAAATGGTCGGAGCCTTTGCGCGTGATCACCACGAACCGCTCCGGTTCGCCATCGAGAAAAGAAAGACTCTCCGCCCGGTTGCCATCGATCACGACTACCCCGTCCAGTCTCAAATCCGGTTGCTCAACCAAGTACACGCGATGGGTTCCATCACGTAGCAGCAGGTCGCGCAACGCGCCGGCGTATTCGCCGTCTCTGAGGACCATTTGGATCGTTTTCATGGCAGCCTGCGTTCGTTTGGGCTCAATGCAATCCAGGAGCCAGTACTTGCCGTGTAGGCGAAGTTTCGTTTTCATAACGGTTTAGCCATACCTCGGGAAGGCTCGCCGGTTCAAACGCACCACCCCCTAGCGCAAGAACCCCCAAGCGGGGCGCCAATCGCGGTCATCAACGTGCTCGTCCGGATGCAAAGGGCTTATGCTTGAGAATTCAACGGAATCGGTTCCGAGAAGTTTCATCTCGCATCTCGCCGCCAAATGGCAGCGGCCACAAGTTCTAGAAGCTGTCTTCGACCAACTTTCGGATGCTTTGTTCCTCTACGATAAAAACCTGCGGATCGTCGGCGTCAATCAGGCCGCCGAGCGTCTGTTCGGCATGTCGGCCGAGCACATGATCGGCAAACACTGTCAAGAGGTCTTCCATTGCGTGACTTGTGAACCCTCTTGCGGAATGATCCAGGCCTTGGGTGAGGCTGCCTGCCTGCCGTCAGGCACCGTAAATCTTCGCACCGAGAACGGGCTGGAGCGCATGGTGGTGATCCGCACGGTGCAGATTTTCGATGAGGCCGGCGCGGTGGAAGGCGTGGTGGCCACTGTCAAGGACATCACCGAAGAGGCCGAACCGTCGCGCCGCCAGATCATCGCCGAATCCCAGGCCATGCGCGAAGTGTTGGCGTTCGTGCGGCGCGTGGCAGTGAGCGAAGCCAGCTCAATTCTGATCGAAGGCGAGAATGGAACGGGCAAGGACCTGGTGGCCAAGACACTGCACTACCAGAGTCTGAGGCAAGCTGAGCCGTTCCTGGCAATCAACTGCGCGGCCATTCCCGATACACTGCTCGAAAGCGAATTGTTCGGCTATGAGAAGGGCGCCTTCACCGATGCGCGCGCACAGAAGCGCGGGCTGCTAGAGCTGGCCGACAAGGGCACGCTGTTTTTAGATGAGATCGGCGAGATACCGCTCTCGCTGCAAGCCAAGCTGTTGCGGGTGCTGGAAGATCAATGCTTCCGTCGCTTGGGCGGGCTGCAGGACATCCACGTGGACGTCCGGATCATCGCCGCCACCAACAAGAATCTGCGCGAGGCAGTCAGGGAAGGTGCGTTCCGGCAGGACCTGTATTACCGCTTGAACGTAATTCAATTGATCGTGCCGCCGCTGCGCGAGCGGCCGCAGGATATTTTGCCGCTGGCCCGGTTCTTCATCCAGCATTACAACGAGAAGTTCAAGCGGCAGGTGGAAGGCATCTCACCGGAAGCCGAAAGCCTGCTGCTGGCGCACGACTGGCCGGGCAATGTGCGCGAGCTGCGCAATGCCATCGAGCGCGCCATGATTTTGGAAGACACCTCGCATATTCGTCCGCAGAGCCTGCCCATCGCGGTGCGCGGCACTGGTTCCTCGTTCGTGAATATGACCGGATCGGCGCCGACTCCCTTCATGGGCGAGCAAATGTCGCTGGTGGAACAAGAGCGCCGGCTGCTGGTTCAGGCGCTCGAAAAGACCGGCGGCAACCAGACTCAAGCCGCCCGCCTGCTCAGCATCACGCGTGACACGCTGCGCTACAAGATGAAGAAGTTCAACCTGCGGTAGGCGCCACGCCGCCTGAGACGCATTACCTGTATACCCCGCCCGCTTGATTAAAGTCTCGCCGACCGCATAAAGTAATACGTGCGAGACATTATGCACGGCCTCATGATGGACTACCCGCTGACGCTCACACATATGCTGGAGCGTTCGGCCAAACTTTTCCCGACCAAAGAAATCGCGAGCAAGATGCCCGACGGCATGCATCGCTATTCCTATTCGGACTTCCACGCACGCGTCCACAAGGTGGCGCGTATCCTGGAGCGGCTGGGGGTGAAGCCCGGCGATCGCGTCGGCTCACTATGCTGGAACAGCTTCCGGCACCTGGAGCTATACTTCGCCGTTCCTTGTTTCGGCGCCGTCCTGCACACCCTCAACCTGCGTCTGCCGTCCGACCAATTGACCTACATCATCCAGCACGCCGAGGACAAGGTCATCTTTGTCGACGCTTCGCTCGCGCCGCTGCTGGAGCCGATTCGCGATCAGATACCCTGCGTGAAGCACTTCGTGATTCTGCCGGATGAAGCGCGCGCAACCAGCCTGACGCCGGCGTCCGATTACGAGCAAGAAATCCACGCTAGTGGCGATGAGCCTTACGCCTGGCCGGCACTCGATGAAACGGCCGCCTGCGCCACCTGCTACACCTCCGGCACCACCGGGCATCCCAAAGCCGTGCTGTACACGCACCGCGCGATGTTTCTGCACACTTTTTCGCTGGCACTGGCGGACGTTTTCGCTATCTCCGAGCGCGACACCATTCTCCAGATCGTGCCGATGTTTCACGCCAACGGTTGGGGCATTCCCTACGCCGCCGTAATGACCGGCGCGCGCCTGGTTCTCACCGGCCGGCAGCTTCAACCCGCGGACATTGCCGAGTTGATCCAGAACGAGCGCGTCACTTTCACCGCCGGCGTCCCGACCATTTGGATGACGCTGTATTCTTACCTCGAGAATCATCCCCACGATCTATCCACGCTGCGCGCGGTCGTGGTAGCGGGCTCCGCCATGCCGCGGCAATTCATCGAGTGGTACCAGAAGAAGTATGGGATCGCGTTCCGCCTGGCCTGGGGCATGACGGAAACCACGCCCATCGCGACCTTCATGGCGGTGAAGAAAGATCTGGAGGCGCTACCTGAAAAAGAGCGCTTCGACTTGCTGGCGCGCCACGGCCTGCCAGTGGCCGGAGTGGAAATCCGAATCGTCGACGCCGAAGGGGGCGAGCTGCCTTGGGATGGAACCACGATGGGCGAGCTGCAAACTCGCGGCCCCTGGATCACCAGCGGCTACTACAACGACGATCGCAACGATCAGGCTTTCGCCGATGGCTGGTTCCGCACCGGCGATGTGGCCACCATCGATCCGGACGGCTACCTGCAGATCATGGATCGCACCAAGGATCTGGTGAAGAGCGGCGGCGAATGGATCTCGAGCGTGGACCTGGAAAACGCCATAATGGCCCATCCCAAGGTAGCCGAAGCTGCCGTAATCGCTGTGTTTCACCCCAAGTGGCAGGAGCGTCCGCTGGCCTGCATCGCGCCCTTGCCGGAATACCGCGGCAACATCACGAAGGAGGAAATCCTCGATTTCCTGGGCTCACGCGTGACTAAGTGGTGGCTGCCCGACGATGTGGTATTCATCGAGGCAGTCCCCAAGACCAGCGTCGGCAAATTCAACAAGCGCGCGTTGCGCGAGCAATTTAAAGACTACACGCTGCCGGGCGTGAGCGAATCCGCCGTAAGCTGATCCGGGCGTCTACTTCTGCGCGGTCGTGGCGGCGGGCGCCGCCTTGCCTGGCTGATCGATGAAGTACGTGATGCCGGTATACTGCATCTCGTCCCAGGTTTGCTCGCCCCAGTGCACATCCTTCTTAGGATCGGGGTTCGACGGGTTGTTGACCGAGTTGTCGTAATGCGCGGTGCATTCCAGGCGCGAACCCTTGGGCACTGCCAGCGGCTTGGAGTAGATGTAGTAGGTCTGCCAGTTGAAATCGTAATGCGGAACTGTCAGGACTACTTCCGAATGGCCGTCCGGATAAATCAGGCGATATTCCCAGCTTTTGCCGCGCAGGTGCGTATGCGGGAAAAGAGCTGTGATGTGCGCGTCTTGGGTGAAATCGACGGCGGTGTCGATGGCCTGATCCGCGACGCCGGCGCCAACCTTCATCAGGGGATTCATGATGGCGCTGTTGTGAATTTCACGCTCCGGCGGCTGCTTGGCGAAAATCATGCCCACACTCGACTGGTCGGTTTCGCCTTTGCCATTCGCGGTGTAGTGTACCTGCAAGATCAGCGTGGAGCCGGCCGGAACCTTCATCGCATCGCCGGGAGCGTAAACCATCGCGTTGGTGCCGGGAGCGGTGGTAGCTATCAAAGTGCCGGGAGCGCCGGCAAACGAGGAAGAATCTTCGGAGCCGTCCGGCCGCTTGAACCCTGGCATTTTTGGCAGGGTTTGCACAAACGCTTCGCTCATCTTGGCGCTGGGGCTGTTCTGCGGCGGTTTTGAAAACACCAGGATGTGATGCACCACGCTGCGCACGCCGGGCTTCACTTCGATAGCCTGCACCCACTTGTCTTCGGTGAAATTGGTCGGAATCGTGAAGTATTGATATGCGATGGTGCCATTGGCGGGAACCGCGTAGGGTTTCGTCATGGTAAGCACGACGTCGGGCGTGCCGATCTCCCAGCCTTCGGCGAACTTGGGCGCGGGCGGCAAGTCCTTGGGATCGCCGGCGGGCGCGCCTGCATCAGCCCAGGCGATGAGCGTCTCTTTTTCACCCTCGGTCAAGCGCCGGTCATTCGAAAACACGCCTCGGGGCGAATCGGCATGCCAGGGGGGCATCAGCCCACGCGAGACTTTCTCGCGAATCGATTTGGCCCAGGGCCGCGCTTGCTCGTAAGTCAGCAGCGACATGGGGGCGATCTCGCCCTCCCGATGGCAGCTCACGCAGTTTTTGTTAAGGATCGGTGCAACATCCTTCGAAAACGTTGGGGTTCCTTTGGATTGCGCGTTCAATGCGCCCGAGGTCAACATCGCCGCGGCTGCGGCCACTACAGGCATAATTCGGCTCATCATCGTAAGTCAGCTCCTGCTAAATACGATAGCGCATTCTACCCCGACGGTGGAACGCGGTGCAAACGCGGCTACTTTATGCCCGAGCGGCGCGCTGATACTCTGTTGGTAGCGTGCTTCGCAGCCTGCTGCTGTACCTTTCACGCCAGCCTTGGCTACGGCATTGGACGGAAACCTCACCGGCGGCCGACCGGCTCACGTCGCGTTTCATCGCGGGCCACACGCTGGAGCGGGAAATCGCCGTTTGCCAGCGCCTGAACCGCGACGGATACTTGGCCAGTCTCGACCATCTGGGCGAGAGCGTAACTTCACTCGAGGAGGCCCAAAGCTCACGCGACGCTTACTTGAGCGCGCTCGATCGCATCGCCGAACTGGGCCTTCAGGCCACGGTCTCGGTCAAGCTGACGCAACTGGGCCTCGACTTTTCCCAGACCGAATGCGAGAAGAACGTCGATCAACTGGTGCGGCGCGCCGCTGAGATTGGAAGCGCGGTGGAGGTCGACATGGAATCCAGCGCCTACGTCGACCGGACTCTGGCTTTGGTCGAAGGCCTGCACCAGCGCTATGGTCATGTGCGGGCCGTGATTCAAGCCTACCTGTACCGCAGCCACAGCGATGTCGAGAATCTGTGCCGGCTGCGGATTCCCGTGCGTCTGTGCAAGGGCGCGTACAAAGAGCCGTCCGACGTTGCATTTCCACGCAAGCAGGATGTGGACCGGAACTATGTGCTGCTGATGCAGACTCTTTTGCGCGACGGCGTGAATCCGGCCATCGCATCGCACGACCAGCAGATCGTGCAGCGGGCCATCGAGCTGGTGAAGGAACAAAAGCTCGGCGCGGATCGTTTTGAATTTCAGATGCTGTACGGCATCTCGCGCGACTTGCAGCGCCGTCTGACCGGCGCGGGGTACCGATTGCGCCTGTATGTGCCCTATGGCGACGCCTGGTACCCGTATTTCATGCGGCGGCTGGCCGAGCGCCCAGCGAATGTTTTGTTCCTGGTGCGGAATTTGCTGAAAAGTTGACCGCGAAGCGTTAGGATGGAGTAAAGCAGGAACCCGGAGCCTAATAAAGGAGTCCAATGGTTGTGCGGTATTGGGGTTTCTTGATCGCCAAGCTCGCGCTTGCCTGTTTGCCGATGTGGGTCTTGTGGCGCGCGATCCGCTGGAGTTTCCCGCAGGAAGCAGAGCAGAGCCTCTTCGCTCACGATCTCGGCTACACTTCCGCCATGATGTTGTTCTTTCTGGTTTCCGCGGGATTGCTGTACTTGATCGTCTGGGACCAGCGCTATCGCTGTCGCACTTGTCTGCGACGCTTGCGCATGCCCGTGTCGGCCGGTTCCTGGCCGAATATGCTTCTTTTTGGCCAGCCGCGCACCGAATACATCTGCCTGTACGGCCACGGAACTCTCAAGGTTCCAGAAGTGCAGATCAACGGTCCCAATAGCCCGGACTGGGAACCTCACGACGAAGACATCTGGAAGGAACTGGAGTCGCTCGAGGAAAGTAAGAAGTGAACGCCGCGCGGCGCCTGCGGGTAGCCGCTGGCATCCTGGTGCTGGTTGGTCTGGCGGGGATTGGGTTGGTTTTAGTTCCTCCCTACGCCGCGAATTTTAAGCTGCAGCGCTACCTCAACGAATTAATCGACGATCCAACCACCGCCACCCAATCTCCCGATGCAGTTCGTGCAAAGGTGCTAAGCAGGGCATCCTCGCTGGGGTTGCCGTTGGCCCCGCAAGACGTGCAAGTGACGCCCTCCAGCAATGCGCTGCGAATCGACGCGCTCTACGTGGTGCACGTGGATATCGCGGGCTACAGCGTCGATCTGCACTTCCGGCCGGCCGCTGGTGGAAGCTAGCCAGCCGTGCAAGCCAGCGATAGCGCGCTAGAGGTTCGCCACCCGCGCGTCTGTGTCGACGAGCAACTCATCTTCCACGGCGGGCGAAAGAGAAACCACCGTGATGCGCTGTCCTTCACGCAGCCGTTGCAATAGCAGCTGGCGGCCGTTGTTGAAGCGAATCGCATCGCGATAGGTGTTGACCTCGGCGCTGATCTGCGTGAAGGTCACCTGCTCGGTTTCCTCTACACCCAGTTCCCGCTGTAGCGTCTTGGGAATATCCCGCACAATCAGCCTGGATCCTGGCGGAATGCAGACCGCGCAAACCCGCTTCTCTGCTTCCCACAAGGGGCGCTGGAACCAGCTTTTGATTCGAGCCCAACGGCTGCGTCCGCCAGATTCGGTGGCGCTCTGGGGCACTGGCAATTCGGAGGGAGACGCTAAGCCCAGCGATGCTCCTCCAAATCTGTGCACTACCAATTCTTCACCGTCGGCGCCGAGCCGGTTCGGAAAGAGATGCAACGAATAGTCACACATGGTTCTTTTCTCCGTGAATTGGACGCCTGCGAACGATCTTCGGAAGCCCAAGTAACGGTGACAACCGCCGGTTCCAAAACCGGCCGCCGGAGGTAGACTCTAAGTATGGAAAAGGCCACGTTTGGAGCCGGTTGTTTTTGGGGCGTGGAAGCTGCGTTCCGCCAAATCAAAGGTGTTGCTTCCACGGCCGTCGGCTATATGGGAGGAACGCTGGCCCAGCCCAGCTATCAGGACGTCTGCACGGACCATACCGGTCACGCCGAAGTGGTCCAGGTGGAATTCGATCCGGCGCAAGTTTCCTATGCGGATCTGCTGCGCGTGTTCTGGGAAAATCATGACCCGACCACGCTGAACCGTCAGGGTCCGGATGTAGGAACGCAGTATCGCTCCGTGATCTTCTTTCACACGCCCGAGCAGGAAGCCGCCGCCCAGGCGTCCAAGGACGCGCTCGAAAAATCCGGTACCTACCGGCGGCCTGTAGTGACGGCCATACAGCCGGCCGCGGAGTTTTGGCGGGCCGAAGAATACCATCAGCAATATCTGGAGAAGCGCGGCCTGGCTCACTGCCATTTGTAGAGCCAACGAAACGCCCCGGCGGGCTGGCTGGTCTCACAATCGCACTTTGCCTTTTCGGTTCAGCCTCTGCTGTGTTGTGCTCGCCTTGGGCTGCGTTCAAGCTCTAGGCGGCCCGCCCTTTCAAACCGATGACCCCGAGCCAGTCGACTTCCGGAACTACGAGTTCTACACGTTTGCGTCTTCCGACGGCACTCCGGTTGAGACGGACACGCTTGGGCCGGCGGCCGAGTTCAACTGGGGAGCTGTGCCCAATGTTCAATTGCATATCATCGTGCCTGAGGCGGCCGTGCTTCCGTCCAACAACCCCCGCCTCGCGCCGGCCGGGATGGGCCCGCGAACTTTCGGCTTGGGCGACATTGAAACCGGCATCAAGATCCGATTTGTTAAGGAAACGGCGCACCGGCCCATGATCGGCACCTTCACCATATTCGAGCTTCCCAGCGGCAACGCGGCGCGGGGGCTAGGCGTTGGCAGCGCCTGGTTCAAAGTGCCGATTTGGATCCAGAAGAGTTTTGGTCCGTGGACCACGTATGGGGGCGCCGGAGCCACTTTCGTGAACGCGCCCGGCTACAGAAATTTCCCCTTCGCCGGCTGGCTGGTGCAACGCGACCTCGGAAAGAAAGTCACACTCGGCGCGGAAGCCTTTTATCACGGACCGGAAGGGATCGGGACTCCACAAACCCGTTCGGCCACGATGATCGACGTAGGGGGCTATTACAAATTCCGCGATCCAGGATTTCAACTGCTTTTCTGTTACGGCCATACCGCCATCGGCCAAGCCGAGAATTATGCTTATCTAGGACTTTATTGGACGTGGGGTTCTGACAAGAACCAACACACGCTGCTGCACGGGTCAGGTCTTGTGGCCGGCGGCCTTTAGCGCTTAAGTCCGTTTCTTGAGCCGGTAATCCTCGACGTCCGGCATTTTGATCAGCTTGCACATCTCGAACAGGCGCGAGCGTGCGCGCATTCCGATGCGTTCTTCCAGGAAATACTTGCTGTGCAGATCCTCCTGCAAGCCCGAACCGCGTTGGTCGCCCACTTCCGGATCGCGCAGATTGGTGGTGACAATGGTGGCGCGCTTGTTGTTACAGCGTTGGGTGATGATGGACGTCACCGTATCCTCCACCCAATCGGTCACACGATGCGCGCCCAGGTCGTCGAGAACCAGGATGTCGTACTCGAGCGCCGAGCGATAGGCGTCCCGGTCCATGGTGCCCGAGGCTACATCATAGCCGCTGCGGATGTGGTTGAGCAGCGCCTGAAAATCGTAAAACACGCCTTCGAATCCGCGCCCGATCAAGCCGCGTAGCGCCGCTATGGCCAGATGCGTCTTGCCGGTGCCGGGCGGTCCGATGAACAGCAAACCCGGCTTGGGCACGTTGGGATATTCGCGCATGTACGCACGCATGGTCAGAACCACGCTGGCAAGCTGTGTGCGTGAGATGGGATTGCCGGAAGGAAGAATGAAGTTATCGACCGACGCGTTCCGGTACAGCGGCGGGATGTTGGCGCGGGCTTCCAGGCGCTGCTCGCGGCCGGCGCTCGCGCACTCGCATTGTTCGGCGGCCGAGATGCCCTCGCGCTCGGTGATCTTCCAACCCGAGCCGCCGCAAATGGTGCACGTTTCAACTGCGTTCATGGGAGCGATTCTACCAGCCCACCGGCTTGCCCTGATTCTGCTCGTCCAGCCACTTCTTCAGCGGCGCGAAATAGTCCAAAATCGCGGTGGCGTCCATTTGTTTTTGGCCCGTGAGCGCTTCCAGAGCCTCGGGCCAGGGGCGGCTCAGGCCCATCGCAAGCATGGTATTCAGACGCTGGCCGGCCGCTTTGCTGTCGTAGATGGAACAGCGGTTCAGCGGGCCGGTGCAGCCGGCCGTCCTCGCCAGCGCGCGATGAAACTGGAATTGCAGAATGTAGGAAAGGAAATACCGGGCGTAAGGATAATTCGCGGGGATGTGATATTTGGCGCCCGGGTCGAAATCGTTTTCACTGCGCGCGATGGGCGGCGCAATGCCCTGATACTTCAGGCGCAGATCCCACCAGGCTTGATTGTATTTTTCGGGCGGCACCGCTCCGGAAAAAACCTGCCAGCGCCATTTGTCGATCATCAAGCCGAAGGGCAGGAACGCAACTCTTTCGAGCGCCGTCTTCAGCAGGATCCCGATGTCCTTGGAACTGTCCGGCACCGTGTTTAACAGCCCGATCTTCTTCAGATACTCGGGCGTCACCGATAGCGCGATGGTGTCGCCGATAGCTTCATGGAAACCGTCGTTGGCGCTATCGCGGAACAGGAACGGCTGTTTGTTATAGGCGCGCTGGTAGAAGTTGTGGCCCAGCTCATGATGGATGGTGGAGAAATCCTCGGCGTTGATCTCGATGCACAGCTTGATCCGCAAATCGTCCACTGCGTCCACGTCCCAGGCGCTGGCGTGGCACACCACGTCGCGGTCGCGAGGCTTGACGAACATCGATCGTTCCCAGAATGTTTTCGGCAGCGGCGCAAATCCGAGCGACGTGAAAAAATGCTCCCCGTAGCGCACCATGTCCAGCGGCTGCGTGTTCCTGGACTTGAGAATGGCCGTCAGATCATAGCCGGGATCGGCGTTCTTGGGGGCAACCAGAGGATAAATGTTCTCCCACTCCTGCGCCCACATGTTGCCGAGCAGATGCGCTGGAATGGGTCCTTTGGCGGGGACGATGTCGCCGTATTTTTCGTGCAGCTTGGTCCGGACGTAGGCATGTAGTGCGAGGTACAACGGCCGCACCTGGTCCCATAGGCGGTCCATTTCGGCGCTGAAGGCGTCCGGCGCGAGGTCGTACTTGGAGCGCCACATCGCGCCCATGTCGGCGAAACCGAGCTCGCGCGCGCCTTTGTTCCCCAGTGCGACATAACGCTGAAACAGCGGCCGCATGGGAGGAGAAACCGTGTGCCAGCCGCGCCAGGCGTCCAAGAGCTCCTTGGGATCGGTGCTGGTGCGCAGGATGTCGCTGAGCTGGTCCAGATCGAGGCACTTGTTCGGTTGAGCGCAATACTTGCCGCTGCCGTACATGCCTTCCATCCGCGCGGCGATATTGGTCAATTCCAGCGCTTCCTTAGGATCGGACGGGGCAGCCAGAGTCAGGGAGAGACGCAGCAGCTTGAATTCGCGCGCCAGGTCGTCCGGCATCTTGAGCTGGCTGAAGCGGGTGGACTGCTTGGCCAGATCCATCGTGGCCGCGATGAGTTGCTGGTCGGCCTGGGCGGCCAGCAGCTCGGTATCGGACGTGATGTAGGTATCTTTGACCCAAGCGGCGCGCTGTTGTCGAATGGTCAGGTCCAGAAGCCGGGCTTGCGCCTGGTCCATGAAAGCGCGCGCATCAGCCAGCGTGGGCGCCTTGGCGGTGTCCGCGCCAGCGCTCGCGCCCAGGCTGAAAGTCAGAATCGCGACGAAATTTCGAATCCGCATGGTGGCTTTGAAGCAGGCCGTGCCACCATTGTACTCTCGCTGAAAAGTGCCGGAATCGCTGCCGATTAGTTCACAGGTTGCGGGCCGGGCGCCGACTGAGTCCGGAATTCGTATTGATGAATCTCGATGGCCGCCTTGCCTTCGTCGCAGCGAACCACTCGGCCGCGAGCCACCAGCTTCAGGTTAACTTTGCTGTTGAGTTGGGCCGGCCAGCTAATGGAGATCTCCAGGCGCCGGCCGGGGAGCAGATACTGGTCCGTCGTAAACAGGACGCCATTGCTGCTCATGTTAATCGTTTTGCCGCTGCCGATTTCATCGGCCGTCTTGCGGTTCAGGATCTTGAAGCGTACATCCCGCTCAATCGGGAACCGATCTGCGCCGCGGCGATCATCTCTGTTTTTTTCCGGTTTCACGCTTGCCCCCACCATGGTCTGGTCCTCGCTTCCTTCTTTTGCACCACCAGATTGCGATAGAGGCTTGAGCGCACCAATAGCAGAGAACTCCTAATTTGGCGTGGTACCGCGCCTTTGACGGGATAGTACTTGGATGCTGGTCCGTTTATTACTCGGCAGACTCGGGCTTATTTTTCTTGCGGTTACGGATCTGGCGCAAACGCTCCCCGAGGCGCTCCTCGAAGCCGCGGCCGGCCGGCTCGTAAAAGACGGACCCGCTCAGTGATTCGGGCAGGCACTCCATGTCAGTCAAGGCGTCCTCAAAACTGTGGGCGTGCTGGTAGCCGGCTCCGTAGCCCCATTGCTTCATGGCCCCGGTGGGGGCGTTTCGCAGGTGGAACGGCACGGGCTCGGCGCGATGGGTTTCGATGGCTTCCATCACGCGGTTCAGGGCTTGATAAGAAGCATCGGACTTGGGGGCCAGAGCGAGGTAGATCGCGGTTTGGCCCAGAGCCAGGTCACCCTCGGGGATCCCCAGGAAATGGACGGCCTGCATGGCCGCGATGGACTGCTCCAGCGCACGCGGGTCGGCCAGGCCAATGTCTTCGATCGCCATGCGCACCAGCCGCCGCGCGATGTAGAGCCGGTCTTCGCCCGATTCGAGCATCCTTCCCAGCCAATAGAGAGAAGCGTCCGCGTCCGAAGACCGGACCGATTTATGCAGCGCTGAAATGAGGTTGAAATGCTCTTCGCCGGCCTTGTCGTAGAGGAGCATCTTGCGTTGCAGTGAGTCTTCGACGGCCTGGGCGGTCAGATGGCCGTCCTCTGAAGCGGCGGCGGCCAGTTCCAGGATGTTATATGCGGTGCGAGCGTCGCCGTTGGCATAGATCGCAATTTGGCGCAGCAGCTCCTCGGAGGCTTCCACCTTGAGGACGCCGAGGGCGCGCCCGAGCAGCCCCAGGATCTCGTCCTCGGTGAGCGGCTTCAGCATGTAGACTTTGGTGCGCGACAGCAGTGCCGAGATCACCTCGAAGGATGGATTTTCGGTGGTGGCGCCGATCAGGATGATGTCGCCGCGCTCGACGTAAGGCAGAAAGGCATCCTGCTGGGCTTTATTGAAGCGGTGAATTTCGTCGATGAAGATCAGGGTCCGGCGCCCCAGCCGGCGGTTGCGCTCGGCATCCGCCATCACCGTTTTGATTTCCTTGATGCCGCTGAGCACCGCGCTGAACGGAATGAAATCGCAATGCGTCATGCGGGCGATGATGCGCGCCAGCGTGGTTTTGCCGACGCCCGGGGGTCCCCACAAAATGATGGACCCAAGCTGGTCTCGTTCGATTTGCACTCGCAGGGGTTTGCCTTCGCCGAGGATGTGCTGTTGGCCGACGAAGTCGTCGAGAGTGGTGGGGCGCATGCGCTCGGCCAGGGGGCGCGAAGCGTCGACAGTTTCGCTCGCCAGGGGATCCGGCTCAAATAGACTCATGTCGCCGCCATGCGCTGCTTGCTTGCCACATAAAGAACGATTCCGGCGGCGAGCGCGGCGTTGAGCGATTCGACGCCCGCGGTTGGAATGCGGACGTCCACGGCCTTGCCGCGCAGTCGCTCGCTGACGCCGCGTCCCTCGCTGCCGACAATGATGGCGCACTTACCCGTGAAATTCGACTCGCCCAGCTCGCGCGGGCCCTTGGGCATGAGGGCAAACAGATCGAGTTTGCGCTGCTCGGCGGCGGCCAGGATGAGATGCGGGTCCATGGCGGCCACCAGAGGAATGCGGAAGACCGATCCGGCGGATGCTCGAAGACACTTGGGATTATACGGGCTCACGGTTCCTTTCAGAAATGCGACTCCGGTTGCGCCGAATGCCTCGGCCGCGCGCAGGATGGCTCCGGCATTGCCGGGGTCCTGAAGGCCGTCCAGGATTACGGTGAGGCAGCGGCCGCGAAACAACTGCTCCACTGTCCAGTGCGGTGGACGAACCAGTGCCATGACGCCCTGGCTGGCCTCGGTAGCGGAGATGCTTCGAAACAGGTCGTCCGGAAGCACGGTGACTCGCAGATTCTTTAACCCGCGCACATGGCTTTCCACCGCCGTGCGCACCGATTCGGCCGCGAACACGGCCGGGATTTCGCAGTCACTGCGCAGCGCTTCTTCCAGCAGATGGAAACTTTCGGCCACCGCTAATCCATCTTCGGTGGTGGAACCTTTGATAATGGCCCGGCGCACTTCTTTGAGCAGTGGGTTTCGCGGGCTGGTTAAGGTTGGCATAGAGTAGAGTCAGAAGGCCATTTCAGTCTGCCAAATCTATCATGAAATGGATCGTAGCCACGGCGCTAGTTCTCGCGCTGGCCGGAGTCTTGGCGAAAGTGACCACTGTAGCCGGCGAAATCCACAGGCAATCGCAGATTGACGAGGCGCAGCCAGCGGACGCTATCATCGTGCTGGGCGCGGCCGAGTACCGCGGCAAGCCATCGCCGGTTTTGGAGGCGCGTCTGAATCATGCGCTGTTCCTCTATCTGAAGCAGATGGCTCCCAGAATCATCACCACCGGCGGCGCGGGCGGCGATCCGGTGTTCACGGAGGGGTCGGTCGGGCGCGCCTATTTGAGCGAGCACGGTGTTCCGCCCGAGGCCATCGTAGTGGAGCGCGACGCAGGCAGCACGGCGCAAAGCGTGGCCGCCGTGGCCGAGATCATGCGCCGTATGAATCTTAAGTCAGCCATCGTGGTGAGCGACGGATACCATATCTATCGCGTGAAGAAAATGTTGGAATCCAGCGGCCTGCAGGTCTACGGATCGCCCCGTCCGTCAGCGCCGCCGGATCGCTGGCAGTATTTCCGTCAGGCCATTGGATATCTGTTATGGAGAGTGGGCGTAACCATCTGAACAATCTTACATCCCCATGTTTGTATGATTTTAACCTCGCCAGTTGCTATCCAAAAAGTTAGCCTGGAAACGAATTGATTCCACCTTTGAAGCCGAGATGATATGTGACTTCGGACCGGACAGTTCCCTCGCATTGAAAAAGAAAGAGAAAAATGAGATGTCCGGAGTGGGCAGACGATGGTCCCAGACTTGCAGGTGCGTTGAGCCTCAGGCATATATGCCTTAGTTGCTTTGAGGGAGGCGCGGTCAGATTATGAGTACCGAACGGCGCACAAAGGCGAGATATCCCCTGGAATTGACGGTCCACTATCAGACATTGAGTGCGCAACCGGTCCGCGGTACCGGGCGAACCGTGAACGTTAGCAGCAGCGGCGCCTTAATCGCCGCAGAGCACGATCTGGATGAAGGCGCACGTTTGAAAATCACGATCGAATGGCCCACGCTGCTGGATGGAATCACGCCGCTGCAGTTAGTGACGACCGGGAAGGTGGTTCGGCACTGGCAATCGAGCTTAGGTGTGGCCTTTGATT
>DATJWJ010000143.1:0-12960 GCA_035501355.1 Bryobacteraceae bacterium
GTTTCAAGCTGGGCCTCGCGAGCGTTGTCGTACTGCATTTTGGTGCGCTCGTCGATGTTGAAACCGAGCCGGACTTTTAGACGCAGCAGCCGCAGCAGGCGCACGGGATCGTCGTACAAAGTGTAGTTGCTGACGGCGCGCAGCTCCTTACGCTCCAGATCGCCCACGCCATTGTTGGGATCGAGCAGCAGGCCGCGCGAGGCAGGGTTGAGCGAAAGGGCGATGGAATTGATGGTGAAGTCGCGGCCGCGCAGATCCTCGTGGATGGAGGCTGGGCGCACCGCGGGTTTGGCTCCCGGCTGGGGATATTTTTCCTGGCGCGCCATGCCCAGGGTCGCTTTGACTCCGCTCGGGAACACCAACGCAGCCAGTTTACGGTTGTCGTCTTCCCATAGCACTTTGGCGCCGGATTTCTTGGTAATGGCCGGGAGCAGCTTCAGCGCATTGCCTTCGACGGTAAAGTCTATGTCCAGGATCGGGAAACCTCCCAACATGTCGCGCATCGCTCCGCCGGTAAGGAACACATTCATGTTGGCATGTGTGGCGGCGCCCTGAATCTCGGAAACCACGCGCGCCTGGTCGGCGCTCAGGTGGCTTTCGAGCATAAACATGTAATCGCTCATCGATTCACTCTCTTCGCTCTCTGGGGGAGGCTACACATCTCCATTAAGCCCTGGGATGGTGCTCGTCGACGGTCTTCCGCAAGCGGGACCGCATCACATGAGTATAAATTTGGGTGGTCGATATGTCGGCATGGCCCAGCATGGTTTGCAAGCTGCGCAGGTCTGCCCCGCCTTCCAATAAGTGCGTCGCGAAGGTATGTCTTATCACGTGAGGTGTGAGGCCGCGGAAGATTCCAGCCTTCTTGCCGTAGGTGGCCAGGAGTTTCCAAAAGGATTGGCGGATCATGGCGCCGCCGCGATTAGTCACGAACAGGTAGGGGCTGGCGCGCCCCTTGAGCAATTGCGGGCGGCCGGAAGTGAGGTAGTTTTCCACTGCCTGGAGCGCCGTCTTTCCGACTGGTACCAGCCGGTGCTTGTTGCCCTTGCCGACCACGCGCACGTATCCCATGTTTCTTTCGAGATCGGAGACACGCACCCGGCAGAGCTCGGAAACGCGGAGGCCGGTGGCGTAGAGGAATTCGAGCATGGCGCGGTCGCGGAGGCCCTGCGGACGGCTTAAGTCGGGACTTGCGATTAGATTCTCTAACTGCTTTTGATTAAGGTATTTAGGAAGATTTTTCCATTGCTTGGGCGAGGTCAGCAGAGCGGTGGGATCGGAGCTGATGGCGCCGGTCTCGAGCAGGAAACGATAGAAATTGCGCAAGGTAGCCAGGTGGCGGGCGATGGATCGGCTGGCCATGCCGGCCTTGTAGAGCGAGTCCACATGGCGGCGCAAAGGAGCTGCCTCGGCTAGCGCTTCGCGAGGCTTGAGCGAAGCGGCAAACCGTTCCAGATCAAGACGATACGAGTCAACCGTGGCCCGCGCCAGGCCCTTTTCGACCCGGCAGAAATCGAGGAAACGATCAATTTGCGCCGATATCTCGGGAACGGGCGGCATTCTGCCAATGATACAATATTCGCAAATTTGTTTGGAAGAAAAGTGCTGAACTGAGAAGGGAGCCGCCTCGGCGGGCTGAAAGAGATTTGGCGGTATCGACCACCAAGAAAGTGCTCGTCACGCGATTCGACCGGGAGCCGCTGGCAGGCTTCGTCAATCCGCAGAGCTATCTGCAGGCCGAGGGGCTGGAGTTGCTCAGCCAGGGCGGCGCGGTGAGCGTGGTGCCGTACCTCGATATCAAGCTGGTCTGCTTCGTCCGGGATTTTCAGCAAGGCGAGCCGCGCAAGGAGCTGCGGTTGTTTACGACTCGGCCCAAGATGGAAGGGCTCTGGGTGCGGATGCGATTCAGGGATGGCGACGTGATGGACGGCATGCTTTCGAACAACTTGCTGCAAATGGATTCGTACGGGTTGTCGGTGGTGCCTCCGGACCCTGGTTTCCAGAATCAGCGGATCTTTGTTCCAAAGGCGGCGCTGTCGACCGTGCAGGTGTTGGGGGTGGTGGGGAGCCCGCTGCGGATCCGGAAGCCGAAGCCGGCCGCGAAGGAACAGTTGGAGATGTTCGATAAGCAGGGTTGAGCTCGCGTCACAGCTTTCGTACGGCGTCTTCTACTTGACGGGCGAGCGCGAGGTAGTCGGTGCCCGTGAGCCGGAGTGGCTCGCCGAACGCGATCCGGACGCGGCCTATGCGCGCCATTTTCCAGGTCTTGTGAAGTACGTGGTCCAGGCCTTCGATCCGAACCGGGACCACCGGGATTTGTAGTTTGGACGCGATCATGGCGATGCCGGGCTGAAATGGTGCGATCTCGCCACGATCGGTCATTTTGCCTTCGGGAAAGATCAGGACGCACCATCCGCCGTTGGCGAGATCGCCCATGTAGCGCAGCGTGCTGAGCGCGCCCGGCTCGTGCTGCGGGATCGGAAAAGCGTTGAAGAAAAGCGAAGACAGGTAGTAGTTCAGGCTATTCGTAAAGCTGCGGCCGTGAAAATGTTGCTCGAAGAATTCCTTGCGCATGGCGGGAGCTACGCGATAACGCCAGCGGGCGGGCAGCGCGCTCATGATGGCGGGGACGTCCATGTAGCTTTGATGATTGGAGGCGAAGATCACGGGCGGCTTAAGGGCGCGGAGATGATCCAGGCCTTGTCTTCGAACATGGGCGAAGACGCGCGCCAGAGGGAGCAGGAATCCGGGGAGAAATATGCGGCGAGCGAGGCGGGCTGGTAGAGCGCGGTTCCAGGTGGGGAAGTCGGCTGAGGAGACGTCGGCGGCGTAGGCGGGCGCGGCAGTTTGATCCGGCTCCTCGATGCCGAGGGCGACCATGCGTTCCACGCGCTCGAGCGAAGTAAGGGATTCCAGGGGCACGCTCAGGTCCACACGGCCGTGCTTGGCCGGCGGCGGCGTCCCGCGGGAGATTTCGTGACGCTTCAGCTTGCCGGTGCCTTCGGTGCGCGGGAATTCGTCGTAGGGCCAGATGCTGACGCTGCGGACGCGCTGGTAGTCGGCAAGCTGTTGGTTGGCGCGCTGCACGATGGCGTCGGAGTCGGCGCCGGGATCGAGAATCAGGACGGCGTGGACGCGGTCTCCTCCGACCACCGCGGCGTCGCGGACGCCTGTTTGCTGTTTCAAGACCGCTTCCACGTCTTCGGGAAAAACGTTGAGGCCTTCCGGCGTCACGATCATTTCCTTCTTGCGGCCCAGGATTTTCAGTCCGCCGTTTTCCTCGAGCTCGCCAATGTCGCCGGTGTGGAACCAGCCTTCTTCGAAGGCTCGCGCGGTTTCGTCAGGCTTTTGAAAGTAGCCCGACGTTACGTTCTCGCCGCGCACCAGGATCTCACCATCCGGCGCGATTTTGACTTCGACGCCGGCGATGGGGGTTCCCACCGTGCCCCGGCGGGCGTGGAAGGGATGGTTGAGCGTCACGATGGGCGCGGTCTCAGTAAGCCCGTAGCCTTGGATCACCAGGAAACCGAGCTCGGAGAAGAATTGCTCCAGCTCGGGGCCCAGCGGCGCCGCGCCGACGATGAAGCTCCAGAATTTCCATCCGAACATCCGATGTACTTTGCGATATCGCCACCAGCGCAGCAGCCAGTGGCCCTTGGTCGCGCGCGGCTGGTTCAGTTCCGGGAACAGCTGCTGCAAATATTCGCGCAAGATTTCGAGGATCTGCGGAACAGAGACCAGCACTGAAATGCGCCGCGAGTGGATCTGGCGCACGATTTCGCTGGGGTTGAAGCCGCGCATGAAAACGACCACTCCCGGGAGCATCGGCGGGATGAACGTCGCCATGGCTTGGCCGAACATATGGCTGAGCGGCAGGAGATTGAGGAAGCGGACGGGATGAAACGGCCGCTCGTACCGGATGTATTTCCTGACTTCGCCCTCGACTGGAACGATGTTCGCCAGGATGTTGCGATGCGTGATGAGGACGCCTTTGGGTTCGGCGGTCGCGCCGGAGGTGAACAGGATTTCGGCGAGTTGATCTTTTTGGATAGCGACTGGCGGCGCGGCGGCTGCGGTGGGGGCTTCGCTTAAGCCGGCGAGTTTCCAGATTCGAGGATTATCGGGAAGTGTGACCTCGTCGCCAGTGAGGATGGCGCAGGCTTTAACAATGTCGTCGATGCGAGTGACGAATTCGGGCGCGGAGCGATAGTCGATGGGCACGGCGACCACGCCTTCAAGGAAGCAGCCCCACAGCGCGATGATCCATTCCGGCCGGTTTTCGCCGTAGAGGATGACCTTGTCGTCTTTCGCGATTCCCGCGCCGCGCAGGCGTGCGGCGAACGAGCGGGCCAGGCGGGCGACATCATCGTAGCGGAAGTTCCGGCTGCGGAAACCGTCGTCATAAACGAGAAATTCATCGGAGAGGCCCGCGAAGTCGTGGAAGAAATCGAGCAGGGTTTCGCGGGCCATCCCGCTTATTCCAACTCGGCGCGGTAGATGTCGTGCAAGCGCAGCAGGCCCAGGCAGGCGCCGGTTTCGGGGTCGACCACCGGGAGCACCGAGATCTGCGAAGGGCGATCCTCCATCAGGCGCAGGGCGTCGAGGAGGCGGGCCTGGGGGCCGATCGAAATGGGATTGGCGGTCATGACATCGGCGGCGCAGAGGGAGCGGATGTCATCGTGATCCTGGAGGGCGCGGCGGAGGTCGCCGTCGGTGATCAAGCCGGCCAGTTTTCCGGCCGCGTCTACCACGCAGGCCGCCCCCAGCGGATGATGCGTCATGGCGATGACGACTTGCTTCAGCGAATCGCCCGGGTGCGCGAAAGCGACTTCGCCCCGCCCGTGCAGAACCTGTGCGGCGGTCATGCGCAGGCTGCGTCCTAAATGGCCGCCGGGATGATAGCGTCCAAATTCTTCCGGGCTGAAGTTGCGGGCGCCCATGAGTGCGACGGCCAGAGCGTGGCCCAGCGCGAGCGCCACGGTGGCACTGGCGGTGGGTGCCAGATTGCCGGGATCGGCCTCCCGTTCCACCGATGCATCCAGGACGACGTCCATGTCGGAAGCCAACGGTGAATTCGGATTGCCCAGAATGCCGATGCACGCGGAAGGCAGCTCGCGCAGAAAAGGGATGAGCTGTCGCAGCTCGTTGGTAGTGCCGCTTTTGGAGACCATCAACGTTGGATCGCCGGGCGCGTAAACACCCAGGTCCCCATGCGCGGCTTCGGAGGCGTGCAGGAACACCGCCGGCGTGCCGGTGCTGCACAGCGTCGCGACAATCTTGCGAGCCACGTGTCCGGACTTGCCGAGGCCGGTGACCACCAGCTTGCCGGGATGAGCCAGAATCAGCTCAACGGCGCGCGACAGATTGCCGTCGAGGCGGCGAGCCGCTTGTGCGACAGCCCGTGCTTCGATATCCATGGCCCGGCGTGCGGCCTCCAGCCAACCAGCCTGTTCGTGCGCTTGCATACAGTGGTTTGCAACCATCATCGCATCCCGGCGGGACATGATGGGCAATTTGTTCGGGTTTCGGCTAAAGTAATCGGGCGTGGCGTCGATAAACAAACCTAGAAAGAAATGTTGCAAATGTTGCAGACGTTGACCACAGTATCGCTACCCCAGATCTACTGCCGCTCTTGCCACTTGTCGACGCGTTCGGACATGGTGCGCTGCCTCCACTGCAATAAGCCTTTGGTGGAACCGGCCGCAACGGCGAAGCGTCCGGTACGGCGCACTAAGATTCGTCGCGCGAACTAATCATTCGTAGCGCAGCGCGACCACCGGGTCCAGGCGCGCCGCTTTATTGGCCGGCCAGATTCCGAAGAACAGTCCCACCGCAACCGAGACCACCACGCCTAACGTTGCTGCCCACAGGGGAACGGCGGTAGGCAGCGCGGGAAACGCGAAATGGGCGGCCAGGGAAATAATCCAGCCGACCGTCATGCCGATCAAACCGCCCAGGCCGGTGAGCACCACCGCTTCGGTGAGGAACTGCAGCACAATGTCGGCGCGCCGCGCTCCGATGGCTTTGCGCACCCCGATCTCGCGCGTGCGTTCAGTCACCGAGACCAGCATGATGTTCATGACTCCGATTCCGCCTACCAGCAGCCCGATGGAGCTCAACACTACCATCACCAGCGCAACCATGGCCGTCACGCTGTGAAACTGCTGGACCATCTCGTCGGAGGTGGAGATAAAGAAATCGTCCGGCTTGTCGTAAGCATCATGGCGGCGGATACGAAGCACGACGCGCGCTTCATCGATAGCGGCCGCCAGGCGCCCTGGTTTGGCCACTACCACCAGCATGTTCTCCTTGGCGGCGGGAAACATCTTATGCATGGTGAAATACGGCAACAGGAGCCGCGTATCGTCCTGGCCGGGGAAAGAGGCCGAGGGCCGCAGCATGATGCCAATGATTTGAAATTTTTGGCCGTTAATATCGATCCACTTGCCCAGCGGATCTTCGCCGCTCATCAGGGCGCGTGGCACGTCCTCTCCGATGACGACCACGGGCATGTGATGCTCGTTCTCGATTTCGGTGAAGAAGCGTCCCTCCTTCATTTCAGCCTGGCCGCTTCCCTCGGCGTAACTCGGGTCAGTCCCACCGATGTCAGGTTGATAGAGTTCGTTGCCCTTGTAGCGCGCCAAATTGATCTGCGGCGGTCCAAAGCCGAAATTATTCGGAAACAGGTATGGGCTGACGAGTCTTACCGAGGGGCAGCGTTCCGCGATGGCGGCGCCATCCTCATAGGTGAGCTCCTTGCGCTTGAGGTCGTCCCGGCTCGCCCTGTTAAAGCCGATGGGAAACCGGAACACGACGGCCGTCTCGCTGCCCATGCTGCGGATCACGGCGGTGATGGCGCCATCCAGGCCGGCGATGATGGAGCCGACGCCGATGATGGTGCTGGTACCGATGATCACGCCCAGAACGGTCAGGAACGAGCGCATTTTGTGCTCGCGGACGGTGGTCAGCGCCAAGCCGATCGCCGACGACAGCTCAACCCAGGTCATTGTTCCACCCTTAAGGCCTCGATGGGATCGAGCTTGGAGGCTCGTTGCGCCGGATAGACGCCGAAGAATAGCCCGACAATCACGGAGAGCGCCACGCCGATTGCCACCGCCGAGATGGGAATCTCCATCGGAACCGGCGTGAGCGTGCGTACCAGCAGCGCGATCACCCAGGACAGAAACACTCCGAACAAGCCCCCGATTCCCGACAGCATGGAGGACTCGACCAGGAATTGATTGAGGATGTCCTGCCGGCGCGCGCCGACCGACTTGCGGATGCCGATCTCATGCGTACGTTCGGTCACTGCAGCCAGCATGATGTTCATGATCACCACGCCGCCCACCACCATGAAGACCGAAACCACCGCGACGGCCGTGGCGGCGATGGCCCCGGTAAGCCGGTCCCATGCGCCCACCAGCGAGTCCGACGAAAGAATCGAGAAAGTGTCGTCCTGGTTAGGGCGCAGATGGCGGCGCGCGCGAAGCAGAGTGCGGATCTCATCCTTGGACTGCTCGAGCACGGTCTGGTCGAGCGCCCGGCCGGCATAGCTGATTCCCACCCGCGAACCGTAAATCTGAAAATAGGTTTGGATCGGGATGCCGACGAAGCCGTCTTGCGATTGGCCGAACACGCTGCCTTTGGGCACAGCCACACCGATCACGGTGAAAGGGAGGCCTTCGATCTTGATGGTTTTGCCGATTGGGTCCGCATTGGAGAAGAGGCTGTTCTTCACGTCCGCGCCCAGGATTACAACCGTCGCGCGATGCGTGTTCTCGAAATCGCTGAAATACCGTCCGGATTCGACCTCCGTGTCAGACAGCTCGGCCCAATTGGGAGTGCCGCCGATCAACTGGACACTGGTTAGTTCCTGCGTACCCAGCGAAACCGAAACGTTGCGGTTGGCGGCCATGCCCAAATCCTTGACCAGCGTGGCGTTGTCTCTGAGAAACTCGAATTCGTCCGGCGAAAGCTGCGGATTCTTCTTTTGCATCTCCAGAAATTTCTTAGGATCGAAATTGCCTAGAAAAGCGATCCGCACGATGCGAAAGCCGTCGGCTCCCATGTTGGAGACGCTGTTGGCGATGTAGACGTCCATGCCGTTGATCACCGACATGACGGCGATGAGCGTGGTGGTGGCCAGGATAATTCCAAGCAGAGTCAGGAAGCTGCGCAATTTGCTGCTACGCAGGGAGTCGGCCGCGACGGCGACGGCTTCGCGAAAAGACGCAGTTTGAGCCACCTGCTTCATAAGACGGAGGCCTGGGCCACTTTGTTCCGCACTTGTTCCATCCATTCCAACAGCACGCCGTCCAACCACAGGCGTGGTTTTTTCTTTGCGACGAAGCCCAGGTGCCCGCCGTGCTCGACCGCGAGCAGATGCAGGTGGCGATTCTTCGAGAACGCCGGGTGACGATAGACTTCAAACGGAATCATCGGGTCGTCCTTGGATTGCACCAGCAACGCGGGGACGCGGATATGTTCCAAGAATTGGTTGGAGGACTGGGTGCCGTAGTAGTTGTCCGCGCTGCCGAAGCCGAACACGCGCGCCGTGAACAGGTGGTCAAAGTCGTAAATAGTCTTGACGCGCGCGAGATCCTCCAGGCGGAACAAGCCGGGCGTGAGGCTTTCTTTCAGGCGGACGCGCTGCTTGAGCCGGCTCAGGAATCGCCTGGAATAGAGGATGTTGGAGGGCGCGCAGAGGCGTCTGGCGCAGGCGGCCAGGTCGATGGGAGTGGACACGGCGGCGACGCCCGCGATCAGCGCTCCGGCGGATTCGCCCAGCTCGCCGGCCAACTTCAACACTACGTTGCCACCGAGCGAGAAGCCGATCAGGATCACCGGCGTCTGGCTGCGAAGCTTGCGGATGACGGACAACAGGTCGCCCGTTTGGCCGGAATGATACAGGGCCCGGCCGCTCAAGTGTTCGGTGCCGCCGCAGCTCCGCATGTTGAAACGATGGACCGCGTAGCCGGCATGCAGGGCCGCGTGGGCCAGGCTGCGGGCATATCCGGCCGCGCTCGATCCTTCCAGGCCATGCACCAGAAATACTTGGGCCACGGGATCGGATTGCGGACGTTGAGAATGCACCAGCACTTCGACGCCCGGTTCGGTTTCGTACAGCCTGGCAGAGACGGGAAAATGGCGCTCGTCCACTGGGCGCGGCCAGTAGTTGCCCGCGATGGTTAGCAGGTGAGGGTTCCTGAACAGGGGGACAAACGGTTCCAAACCACTATTTTACGGGATTTGGGCGCAGTTTTCCGGGAGAAAAAAGGAGGGCGGCCACTGAGACCGCCCTCGTGGAGGACACAAGACGCTCTTAAGCGCCAGGGCGCTAACTCTGCGAGACTGCTAAATTGATCGAAGAGGTAATCTTCGAAAAAATGATCGAAATGTTGCCGGCAACGGGCGGGAATGCGGCCCCGCATGCCACCGCTACAAAGCCGGCCAGGAGGGCGTACTCGATCAAATCTTGGCCTTGGGTTTGGTTCCAGAGCCGGAGTCGCCAGATATTGCTTAATAAGTAGCTCACAGCAGTTCTCCCTGACTGCGATTATCCCGTGAAGCTAGTACGTTTGAAATTGAATGTTCGTACTAAGCAGCCGGGGAAATCGCCTTACTCTCTGCTACCGGGAAGAGGTTAGGGCTAAAGCGTATTCGAAGAATTTTGAAGCATGACGAGCGGGTGCGACGCCTCAGTCGGGACGCAGAGACGACCGCCCTATTGCGCTATCTTATAGATGGGAAGAGGGTCATGGTCACTCCAGAAAATGCGCTTGGGCCGACGCTGGACGAGATCAAGTCCCGGTTGGCGCCATTTTGCCGGAGCCACGGCATCTCCCGATTGGAGGTGTTCGGCTCCCTCGCTCGTGGTGAACGCCGGCCGGGTGGCGACATCGACCTTTTGGTCACGTTTCAACCGGGCGTGCATATCGGCTGGGACTTTTTTGATCTTCACAAAGAGATCGAAACACTGCTCGGCTGCCAAGTCGATTTGCTCACGCGACGCTCGGTCGAACAGGACGAAAATTCCATTCGCCAGCGCTCCATCCTGGAATCGACCCTTGACGTCTTTACCGCCTAGACAGCTCGCATGCCTGGTCGATATCTTCAACTCCGTTCAGGCGATCCATCGTTACGTGGCGGGCCAGACGCGCGAGCAGTTTATGGAGGATTCAAAGACGCAGGACGCTGTTTTGCGGCGCTTCCTGGTGGCCGGGGAAGCTGCGGCTCGCCTCACAGTCGAGACCTGCAACCAGCTACCTGACATTCCTTTTGGAAAGATCGCCGGGATGCGCAATCGCGTCGTTCACGACTATGGCAACGTCGATTTCGAAATAGTCTGGGAGACCATACATAGACACCTGCCGCTATTGTTCGACGAGCTTCGGAGGTTCCTTGCCGAATGCGGCGAAAGCCGAGGCTTGACAGACTAACGCCGGACCGCAACGTGGTTTGGTCCGTCGAGCAGACAAGTGCTGCGAGCTGCAAGCAACAGGGGCCGGATCGTCTCATCAAGCGCTGTCCAGGATCTTCTGGATCAGGGTGTCGTAGTCGACTCCGGCGGCGCCGGCGGCTTGAGCGAAGTCGTCCTCGCGGGCCAGCGAGGGGTTGGGGTTGGCTTCGATGGTGACAATTTCGCCGGCGCCGGTAAGCCGGACATCGATGCGGCCGAAGCCCTGGATCTTCAGCGCGCGATAAACTTTGCGGGCCAGGCGCGCCAGTTTTTCTTCCACTCCGGCGGGCAGCTCGCGAGCCGGGCCATTCTGGATGCCCCACTTTTTCCGGTAGGCGTCGTTCCACTTGGCCTGATAGGTTGCGAATTTCGGTTCGTCAGCGGGGACCTGATCGAAAAAAATCTCGCGCGGCGGAAACACCGTGAGCTTGCGGTTGCCCATTACGCTCAGGTACAGCTCGCGGCCTTCGATATATTCTTCGATGAGCGCGTCGCAATGGAACTTCTCCTGGATGAAGCGGGCGCGTTCCAGGGCTTCCTCCTCACTGCGGGCGAATGAGGCCCGGCTGATGCCATCCGACGATTCCTCGCTCACCGGCTTGATAAAAGCCGGGAACACGAACCGGCGCAAGCGTTTCAGCGGTCGCGATTCGGTGGAGATGACAAAGTGCGGGACGCGCACGCGGTGGTATGCGAGCACCTTCTTGGCCAGCGCCTTGTCTTTGCAAAGCATCAGGCCATCGGGACGCGCGCCGGTGTAGCGCATTTTCATGAGCTCCAGCAACGCGGGAATATTGGGCTCATGGGCGCGGTTGGAATGAAAAGACTCGGTTAGGTTGAAGACCACGTCCGGCGCGAAGGTTTTCAAGCGGTCGATGATGGAGGCAACGTCGCTGAACACGGCCAGCGTTTCCACTTCGTGCCCCAGGCGCTGCAGGCAGGCCAGCACGTCGGCTTCGGTCTGCTTGTCTTCCTCTTTTTGAAGCACCTCGGGAGAAAAGGTCTCGCCGGCGGAGGGAGCGCGGGCCAGATCGAACAATACCAGGACCTTCACGCTTAAACCGACCTCTTGAATCGCCCGGTGTGCAGATGATTCGTCACCAGGGCCGCCAAATAGGCGGGCAGCTCAAACGCGAGGCGCGCCTGATCGGGCGGAGCGGGCGTGGTCAGGCCGAGCTTTTGGCTGCGCTCGATGAGCTTGCGCACCAGCATATCGACGGTGTATTTATGCTGGCCGGTCCAACGCACAATGGATGCTACCAGCGCGGCGCGATTGCGGCGCATGGTGCGTGCCGCCGGTTCGCCGTTCGGTTGCCCATTTTGGAAAAGCGTGCGCAGGTCCGCATCGTAGAAATCCGGAAAATCCTCGGCGTAGTGCTTGCGGCGCTGGGCATAGTAACGCTCCAGCGTCTTGCGGAGCTTGCTCGCGTCCGAAATACGCCGGCCGCGCGGTTTGCGAGGAGTCTTGGTCTTGGCCTCTTCCATCAGCGAGTTCATGTACTCGAGTTTGTCGAGAGCTTTCCAGCCGCGATACTGTTTGCGCCACTCCTCGGGCGGCATGGAGAGCCAGACCGCGAACGTTTCGGCAAAATCCTCGTCCGGATGAGCCTGCGCGTACCAGTTGGGCAGATGCCGGACGAAGCTTTTGCTGTAGGGCCTTGGCCGATAGGTTTCGGGCGTGTATTCGGCCTCGGGACTTCCAAAAACCACTCGCCATTTGTCGCTGGATGAGAAGCGGTAGGCGTGATCGATGGCGTGGCCGCATTCGTGGCGCAGCAGCTGCTGGCACCATTGCGGCGTGCCGCCTTCCACTTCCAGCATCTGATGCATTTCGAGCGCCTTCAGACGCGGGTGTGCGAGATAAAACGGAATAGCGATGGCCGGGACGCCTTCGGGTGAAAACCATTCGTCGCCGAGATAGCAGGCCGGGCGGAAGTTGAGACCGCGGGCTGAAAGCTCTTCATAAAGCTGCGCGACACGGGGTTCCAGTTCGCTTCCGGCAATGGATACGCGCAGGTCGCAGATGCGCCATTTGAGCAGCTCGTCGTCCTTGAGAGCTACCCAGGATGGCTCGGATTGGACCTCCGTGGGTTCATGTCGCTCCACGGCTTCATCGTAGCGCAGGGGCTTTAACGCTGCGACGAGGCGGTGCTCTTGCCCACGTCCGGCCTCGGTTAGGCAGAATAATGGCGAGATGGATCAGTTGACTAAAGATCGGGTCCTAAGCAAATTGCGCGCACACGAGGCCGAGCTGAAGGCAGCGGGAATCCTGCGACTTGCAGTGTTCGGATCCGTAGCGCGCGGGGAAGTTTCATCGGACTCCGACGTCGACCTCTTGGCTGAGTTTGACAAGAGGAGGCACTACACTCTATTGAGCCTTGGAAGGCTCGAAAGCGATCTTGTGGATCTGCTCGGTAGCAGGGTCGATTTGTCTTCACCGGAATGGTTGAAACAACCCGTCAGGGACCAGGCGTTGCGGGAGTCCGTTGTTGCCTTTTAGC
>DATJWJ010000144.1:0-30588 GCA_035501355.1 Bryobacteraceae bacterium
GCACCGGATCCGCGTTCGGCGATGACAATGCCACCAGCGCGTGCCCGGTCTCGTGATAAGCCACCCGCTCTTTTTCCTCGGAACTGATCAGCCGGCCTTTCTTCTCGAACCCCAGCGTCACGCGATCCACCGCCTGCTCGAAGTCGCGCGTTTCGATTTGCGTCGCATTGCGCCGCGCCGCATTGAGCGCCGCTTCGTTCACGATGTTGGCCAGATCCGCGCCCACCATGCCGGGCGTTTCCGCCGCAATGCCCTCCAGCTTTACGTCCCCACTCACCGGAAACTTGCGCGCATGCACGCGCAAGATCGCCTCGCGTTCTTTTAAATCCGGCCGATCCAGCACCACCTGCCGATCGAATCTTCCCGGCCGCAGCAGCGCCGGATCCAGCACTTCCGGCGTGTTCGTCGCCGCCATAATAATGACGGCCTTGGAGGTGTCGAACCCATCCATCTCCACCAGCAGTTGATTGAGCGTCTGCTCCCGTTCGTCGTTGCTGAAGAACGCCGGCCCATTCGCGCGGCTCTTGCCGATCGCATCCAGCTCGTCGATGAAAATGATGCAGGGAGCCCGCTGCTTCGCCTGATCGAAAAGATCCCGCACCCGCGCCGCGCCAACGCCCACGAACATTTCGACAAACTCGGAGCCTGAAATCGAGAAGAACGGCACTTCAGCTTCGCCCGCCACCGCTCGCGCCAACAAGGTCTTGCCCGTTCCCGGAGGACCCACCAGCAGCACGCCCTTGGGCATCCTGCCTCCCAGCTTCTGATACTTCTCTGGCGTCTTTAGAAAATCGATGATCTCGCTCAGCTCGCCCTTGGCTTCTTCCACCCCGGCCACATCGTCGAACTTCGTGTCGAACCGGCTGGATTCATCGTGGATCTTGGCCTTATTGCGGCCGATACTGAGCGGGCCGCCCTTCTGCATTCGCCGCATCGCATAAAAATAAATCCCGAACAGCAGCAGCAACGGACCCCAGGAAATCAGCACCCCGGTCCACCAGGAAGGCGCGGGAATGTCGCCGGAATACTTCACATGTTGCGCCGCCAGCTCTTGGACCAACGGCCCCGCATCCAGGCCGGGAATCCGCGTGCACACCACCTTCGAATTCGCACCGCCCTTCTTGCCTTTGGTTTGATCCGGCTTCAAAATGCCGACGAGTTGCCGTTCGCTGATTTGCACTTCCTGGAAGCGCCCGGCCTTGATTTGCTCCAGAAAATCGCTATAGGATATCTGGCTTGGCTGCGCCTGGGTAAACATCGCCCGCGTCAGCCAGATCATGATGACTACCCAGATCAGATAGCCGAGCGTGAATTTCCACTGCTTCTTGCGGACGTCGCGCGTGGGTTCACCCATCGCCCTCAGCCTCTAATGCAGCCCGAGTTCGGAAACCAAACGCTCGGCGTCATAGATCTTTTCCAGCGCCTCGGCGATCGCGGCCGACTGCACCGCTACCGCCCGCGCCTGCTGGTCGGTATAGATGTAGTCTAGCACCAGCGATTGGATGTTACCGTCGAAAATAATTCCCACCAAATCGCCGTCGCGATTCACCACCGGGCTGCCCGAATTTCCCCCGATAATGTCCGCGGTATTGACGAAATCCAGCGGCGTCGAAAGATCCAGCTTGCTTTTCTCCTTCGTCCAGCGCGCGGGAAGCTGGAACGGCGCTTCATTATCGTGCTGCGCCGCATGCTGAAAAGCTCCGCCAAACGTGGTCGTCCAGGAGACCTGCTTTCCGTCCTCTACATACCCTTTGACCTGGCCGAACGACAACCGCAGCGTGAAGGTCGCATCCGGATAAACATTTTTTCCGTATACCGCGAAACGCGCCTGGGCGATCTTGGCATAAGCTTCGCGTCTCGGCTCATCCACCTGATTGTCGTAGATCGATCGCAGCCGCCGGGATTCGGGATCCACCAGCCGCGCCAGCAAAATCATCGGATCCGTCGAAGCTTCAATCGCCTTCATTCCGCCGTGCGCCAGCCGTTTCCGCTCGGCTACATCCTTCAGCTTCGTTCCTCGAACCAGCTCCTCGGCGCGTGCGTCCGGAGATTTACCAGCCAGCACCTTCGCCACCAGGGCGTTCTGCATGCCCTTGATTTCGGCATACATTCCCAGCGAATCGCCCAGCTCCAGTGCTTCCAGATCGTCGTAAATCGGCGCATCCGAGAACAGGTCCTGCTTGAGCGACGCCAGGTTCGCCTCCGAATACTCCCGCAGCCGCGCGGCGTTCGGTTTCTGGCTCTCTTCCGCCAGCCGCACCAGCGTCCGCGCGATATCAAAGAGCTTGCTATGGAAAGCCTGCCCGGTTTCGAGCAAGGACAAATCGACGTAGATACCGCCTAGGGTCTGCAACGTCGCGGCCACTTCCTCCCAGGCGTTGCCGTAGGAAGCGCGCAGCTTCCCATCTTGCTCCACCGCCTCCTTCAATTTGTTTTCTTCCGCCTGCTTCCGCGCAATCAACGCCGGATCCTGAAGACCCGCCTGCATGCCCACGTACGCTTTGCGGCTGTTCTGGACTTCCAAAAGTTGATCCTCGGCCCGCCGCCGGTTTTCAACGCTGCGTTCGCTATAAACGCGCAGCAGTACTTCACGCCGGAACAGGATCGAGAGCGCCCAGGGATTCGAACGATCCCGCAAAAACTCCAGATGCCGGATCGTGTCCAGCCGCGACGTCGCGGCCGGATTCCCCGAGACAAAGACCAGTTCTCCATCCTGGGCGCCTTGCTCCTTCCATTTCAAGTAATCCGGCGTCTTAGCGGGTTGATTGTTCTCATACACTCGAAAGAAACAAATGTCGAGATCGTAGCGCGGATATTCGAAATTATCCGGGTCGCCTCCAAAAAACGCGGCTTCCTTCTCGGGCACGAAAACCAGCCGAACATCCGTGTATTGCTTATAGCGATACAATTGATACTCACCGCCGTTGTAGAGCGTCACTACATTGCTGCGCAGCCCCGTTTTATCGAGCGATTCCTTCTCGATGGTGTTTATCACCGCCCGCCGCGCCTTCTCGGCGGCCTCCAGACTGGCGCCGGCCGGAACAGCAGCGTTGACGCGCCCCGTCACGTCCTGGATATTCATCAGGACATCCAGCTCCAGATTCGGGCACTTCAACTCCTCGGCCTGAGTGCGGGCATAAAATCCGGTCTGGACGTAGTCGTGCGCTTGGCTGCTGATGTTCTGGACGCAATCGGTTCCCACGTGCTGGTTGGTCATTACCAGACCGTGCGGTGAAACAAACGATCCGGATCCGCCATTGTCAAAACGCACCGAGGCTTTCTGCAGATGCTCCAGCCACCCCGGCGTGACGTCGAAATTGTATTTACTTTTCAGCAGCGCCGTCGGGGGGCTGTTGAACAACCACATGCCTTCGTCGGCCCTGACAGTCGCGCAAAACGCCAGCAGGGCACACGCAACGCCCAGCCGCGTGGCTTGGGATTTGGTCATAGCGTTACTTTACCGGACAGCAGCCGCTGGAACAATGCGCGGCGGGCTCTGCACGCGTCAACGGCCTACAGAGCCCATCCTTGACCTCTAACGGCCCTGTGGGATCTAACGATGCGCCCTCGTCCCTGACCGGTAGCGATTTAATTCCGAGTACAACGCACCCGCGCTCGGCGGCGGTGTAACACTGCCCATCAGGATCTCTCTCGGCGTCACGTCACGTCCATACAGCGCGCGGTTGTCGTCGTTGTCCGGTCTCAGAGTGGCGCCTCCCAGATCGATTCCGGCAAACAGCCCGCGCGAGCGGGAATAAGACAAGATCTCCGCATGCAGTTGCGCATCGGTCTCGGCTTGCCCGGTGCGTCCCACTGGGCCCGCCATGGCTCCCGCGCTGGCGTCGAACGTAAACCTATCCTGCATCAGCTTCTTTTCTCCATCCCTGTTCTGGACCACCATTACTACGTCCGTTTCGCCGGCGCCGATTTGTAATCCGATACTTCCGCCTTCGATTCTGATCACTTCCGGCGCGCTCCAGCCATGATCGGTCCGGCAAACCATGACTCCTTTACCGTACTTCGCGCCGACGATGAATCCCGCCTTCTTTAAGTTGGGAATGATCCCGACACATTGCGCCTTGGCGAGAATGTCCTGAGGTACTCCTCGGTCCGGCGCGCTCATGATGTCCTGGAACACTTCGGTCGACTGTGAGATGAGCTTCATGTCATGCGACTCGGTGTCGGCAAATAGTAACCCGGGCGTTAACGCCAAGGCGATAATCGCGTATTTCATACTCACTTCCTTTCAGAAAGCTCCTGGGCCCGATCACGCTCAGCCCGCCGCTGCCATCCCTGAACCTGCAGGGCCACACGTTAGTATCGGGACACGTACATCCGTCTGGTCCGCTGCAAGCGCTGGACCAAAACATTCCCCGCCCGGCCGGACAATGACAATCTTTGCCCGTAACCGCTGCATCCTACAGCGTTAACTAGACACTTAAAGAGCGCATGGCTGATTCCGGCTCGGAAACAAAGAGAGCAGATTTTTCCGCGTGTAGCTGCCCGAGATACCGTAATCTCGGCGACTACCGGCTCCCTCCCACGGTTGCGCCTGCGCGCTCGCTTGCGCTATCGTGATCGAAGGTATACAGGCTGCTGATACCTGTCTGATGCTGTGATCTCCCCTACCCGGGAGCTCTTCCAAATACCAGGAGGATTCGACCGAATGCCAACCGTACGCGTGCCCTCATTTCGGCGCGCCGTTATTTTGTTTGTTCCGCTGCTGCTGGCGGCCCTGATTTTCTTCAGCGCGGCTGCCCCTCTGCTGGCACAGCCTGCCGCTGCCGGCGGCGAAGCGCACTTGGTGCTGCCCGACCTTACCCAAGCCACCTTCATCGGCGGAACTAACGGCCGCAGCCTCCTCATGTGGGGTCTGGGCGTGTGCGCGCTCGGCCTGCTGTTCGGGTTCCTGACCTACACCCAACTGCGCAACCTCCCCGTGCATCGCTCCATGCTCGAAATCTCGGAGCTGATCTACGAGACTTGCAAAACCTATCTCATTACCCAAGGCAAGTTCCTGTTGATCCTGGAAGTATTCATCGGCGCCGTGATTCTGATTTACTTCGGGGTGCTCGAGCATATGGAGGCTGTCAAGGTCGCCATCATCCTGCTGTTCAGCGTAGTGGGCATCGCCGGAAGCTACGGCGTGGCCTGGTTCGGCATCCGCGTGAATACTTTCGCCAACTCTCGGACGGCGTTCGCCAGCCTCACCGGCAAAGCCTGGCCTTGCAATTCAATTCCGCTGAAGGCCGGCATGAGCATCGGCATGATGCTCATCAGCATCGAGCTGGTGATCATGCTCTTCATCCTGCTGTTTGTTCCGGGAGATTACGCCGGACCTTGCTTCATCGGATTTGCGATCGGTGAGTCGCTGGGTGCCGCGGCCTTGCGCGTGGCGGGCGGAATCTTTACCAAGATCGCCGACATCGGCGCGGACCTGATGAAGATCGTGTTCAAAATTAAGGAAGACGACGCCAGAAATCCGGGCGTGATCGCCGATTGCACCGGCGACAACGCGGGCGATTCGGTGGGACCGAGCGCGGACGGCTTTGAAACCTATGGCGTCACCGGCGTCGCCCTGATTACATTTATTCTGCTGGCCGTCAGCAGTCCGCTGGTCCAAGTCCAGCTTCTGGTCTGGATCTTCGTCATGCGCGTCATGATGGTGATTTCGTCAGGTCTTTCCTACTTCCTCAACGATATCGTTGCGAAGAGCCGTTACGGCCAAGTCGCCAAAATGAACTTCGAAGCGCCGCTCACCTCGCTGGTCTGGCTCACCTCCATTATTTCGATCGCCGCCACCTACCTGGTGTCCAGTCAGATCATTCCGAGTCTCAATGGTGATACCACATTGTGGTGGAAGCTTTCTTCCATCATCACCTGCGGCACCCTGGCGGGTGCCATCATACCGGAACTGGTGAAGGTGTTCACCTCCATGAACTCCAACCATGTCCGCGAAGTGGTCACGTCATCGCGCGAGGGCGGCCCGTCGCTCAATATCCTTTCCGGCTTGGTGGCCGGGAACTTCAGCGCCTATTGGCTGGGCCTCACCATGATGTCGCTGATGGCGATCGCCTATAAAGTAAGCGGGCTGGGTCAGGTAGACACTACGCACGGTCTGGCAAGCCTGATGGTTGCGCCGGCAGTGTTTGCGTTCGGCCTGGTGGCATTCGGGTTCTTGGGCATGGGACCGGTCACCATCGCAGTCGATTCCTACGGGCCGGTCACCGATAACGCCCAGTCGGTCTTCGAGCTTTCCACTATCGAGCAAATCCCAGGCATCGAAGGCGAGATCAAGAAGGATTTCGGCTTCTCCCCCGATTTCGCCAGAGGCAAGGACAATCTGGAGGAAAACGACGGCGCGGGCAATACCTTCAAAGCCACTGCCAAGCCGGTTTTGATCGGAACAGCCGTGGTCGGCGCCACCACCATGATCTTCTCCATTATCGTGGCGCTCACCAACGGCCTGAAGACCGAGCTGCTGTCCAATCTCTCGATTCTGCATCCCCCGTTCCTGCTGGGACTGATCACCGGCGGCGCCATCATTTATTGGTTCACGGGCGCGTCCATGCAGGCCGTAACCACAGGTGCCTATCGGGCGGTTGAGTTCATCAAGGCCAACATCAAGCTGGAAGGCGTAACCAAAGCCTCGGTCACCGATAGCAAGAAAGTGGTCGAGATCTGTACACAATACGCCCAGAAGGGGATGTTCAACATCTTCCTGACCGTGTTCTTCGCCACATTGGCGTTCGCCTTCGTCGAGCCCTACTTTTTCATCGGCTACCTGATCTCCATCGCGCTGTTCGGTCTGTATCAAGCCATCTTCATGGCCAACGCGGGCGGCGCCTGGGACAACGCCAAGAAGATCGTCGAAACGGAGCTGAAGCAGAAAGGCACGGAATTGCACGCCGCCACGGTCGTGGGCGACACGGTGGGCGATCCGTTCAAGGACACGTCCTCAGTGGCGCTGAACCCGATCATTAAGTTCACTACGCTGTTCGGCTTGCTGGCGGTCGAGCTGGCCGTTTCACTCACTAACGATCAAGGCGCGATGCTGACCAACGTCCTGGCGGCGGTGTTCCTGCTCGTGTCTATGTTTTTCGTCTGGCGCTCGTTCTACGGCATGCGCATCGAGAAGCAGTAGCGGCTCCGATGTACTGGCTGCCGTGGGCCCCGCTCGCGGCAGCATTCATCGGCGCCTCCTACCAGATTTGGTCGGCGTTACCGTGGTCGGCTTTGTAGAAAACTCTCGGCAAGCGCTAGGGGCGTTCCCCCAAATCTGCACAAACGAACCCACCAGTCGCGGCCAACAGCTCCGAGTCCGTCCGCGCCCCTGAACCCATATTCCCGCCGCGGGCATCGAACAATAGGGAGGAAGGTCGATGAAAGATGCAATCACTCTTGGTGTGGCAGCGATCGTGCTTCTGTTTCCACTGCGCGGGCATGCCCAGTCGCTGGCGGTCTCACGCAGCCCTTCGGCATCGTCCAGCCCGTTTTATAGCGCTGAGGAATATCAGCGCGCTCATTTCTTGTTCGATAAGTTGCGCACGGACTTGAAAACCGCCCAAGGCAGCACTTCCGCGAATCTGATAGACCAGGCAAGCGTGGCCGTCAACGCGCTCCAGAACAATTGGGATAAGGCCGTTTACGATAGCCGCCAGATGTACGACACCATCCTGGTTCTTGAGACGGTAGTCGACCAAAGCCCTCTGCACATCGACCGCGCTAACCTCGGCGACGACGTTAGCCGCCTGCTGGATCTCCGGCAGGAATATTACTAGACCTTGTCACTTCCCGCTCACCGATGTAAAAATGCCCGGAATCTGCCGCGCCGAGCAAGGCGTCCAAGAAAACAGAGAGGTGGATAATGAGAAAACTCTTAATTCCAAACATCATCGTTTCGACCTTACTCTCATTCGGGCTGAGCGCAGCATTGCAAGCCGCACCTCAGCGATACGAAAGCCCCTATAGCGCATATGGCGCTGACGACCTTCACAACAGCCAGCTCTTGTTCGCACGTGTTCGCGCCGATATTGACCGCGCCGAAAGCAACCTTCCGGCGTTCAGCAATGGGCGCTATCGCTTTGATCGAGTCCGCGGCGAACTGAGCGAGTTGCAGCGGCGCTGGGATGAGAGCACCTACGAACCGAGCAACGCTGACGATGTCATCGTCGCATTGAATCGTGCCATGGACAGCAGCGGCCTCTCCCCTCGAGACCGCGACCGTCTTGCCGACGACCTGGTCCAGTTGCGCGACTTCCGCAACAATCATCTCTAACCGTCAGTAGCAGGGCGGCTAGAGTTTCTTCAATAACACTGCTATGAACTCGGGACCTGAGGCGGCCAGGACGTTCTTCGGAACATAACAATAGCCCTGGTCGCCCCAGCCCGTTCCCCAGGAATTCTTCAGAATAAAGAAATTTCCCGTGTAGCCCACCATCAGCATGGCGTGCCGTCCGTGCCGTCCCCAGGGCGCTTCAGCGGCGTTGAAAAGACCATCCCGCCCGACATCGGAAAAGGCCGTTCCGGTATTCATCGAGACATGCACCGGGCAGCCCGCGCTGAGCACCTTGCGCACATCCTCCAATGCGATGGGCAGCGGCACAGCTTCCAACCGATAGCGCTCCGCGTCGGCTTCCAATTGACGTTCGGCCGCCGCCGGACGGTCGCGGTCGTCGGGCCACAAATCCTGGCGGCAGGTCCCGTTGGCTACCAGCACGCGCCCGGGATCGGGCCCGCTGATGGTTCCATCGCCGCCAGAATAGGCGTATTGGTAATCTTGCGCGTCGCCCTGCATCTGCTGAAACTCCAGCATGGTGAAGTTCGGCGATAGTCGCGGCGAATCTTCCTGAAGAATGTTGCGCGACATCTCCACCGCGTGCGTCCACGCGAACGCCGAGCAGCGGCCGGTCTGCCCTTGATCTCCAATCGGCGTACAGTACTTGCGCAAATCCACGGCATCCTGCTCGGCGACATCGGCGAACGCGGGCGGCAGAGGTTCGGGCGGCGCGGGCTCTCCCTTCTGCGGCACCGCCACTTCGACATTGCTCATGTCAATGCCGGTGTAACGCGCCATCAGCAACTCCAGCGCGGCTTGCGACAGCAGGCCGAAGGCAAACAGACGCCCGTCGCGTTCGAACAGATGCACTGTTTCGCCCGCGCCCGGAGCAAGCTCGTCGAAGGCCTGGGTGAATCGTTCGTCCGCGAAAGGCTGAAAGCCTTCGTCAGTCTTCTGTTGGATCAGGTTGTCGCCGAAGAATTCGTGATCGCCGAACAGGTTCTGCGCGGACTCCTGATAGTCCGCCGCTGTCCAGTCGCCGGGATCGTCTTCGAAGTCGCTTGCATCGGCGTTGGGGAAATCGGACGCGCTTTGGAACACGTCGTCGTCCAGCGGAGGGAGGTCGTCGCCGGAAGCGAACATGTCGTCGAGGTTCTCGCCGTCGTCGCCATCGTCGCCGTTGGGGCCGTCGTCACCATTGCCGCCACCGTCGTCTCCACCGTCGCCGCCGTCCTGGTCGTCGTCTCCCTGATCGTCTTGGTCTTGATCGCTGTCATCCTGACCGTCGTACTGGTCGCCGTCGTCGCCAAAATCCCCGCCGTCGCCGAAATCGCCGAAATCATCGCCCATCCAATCAGTGTAAAGCGAGAACTAGGGATGAGGCAGCTCTAGCGGACGCTCGCGATGCAAGAGCACCCAATCGCCATTTTCAGCCAGCGCTTCCTGGCCCAGCTTCCGCAAGCAAGCTCGTGCCGCATGGCTGTCGTTCGCCGCGAGTTGCTCTTGAATGATGGCCTTGGCGTTGCGAAAGACTTCATGCATCCGCCGGTATTGCTTGGCGTGCTCGGAGTAGGCCATGCGCTCGCCGAAATGGTGCAACAAGCCGCCCGCGGCCAGCAGCAGATCGATGGCGACCATCGGCCATTTCAACCAATCGCGAGCCGCGGGTTCCCACCAGCTAGCGTCCAGGATGGAACCGGCTGCGGCTGCACCTGCGATTCCCAGCCCCAGGACCAGAACGCCGACCACCCCGGCTCGAACCCACAAATCGATTCGTTCCGCGCGCTCGCGATTGATGCGCGATGCCTTGGAGAAGTAATGGAGCTGGTGGTCCACCCAATGCTTCAAGCCAAACTCGAGTGACGCTCGCGCATTCTCCGATTCGACTGCGTCATTCGAGCACAAGGCTGCATCCCAGCCGCGCAGCGCATTGCGAATCCAGTCCAGCTCGGTGCGCTGCTCATCCAGGTAATTATCCGCAACGGAATCCTCGATGCCCGCGGCCTTCCAGAAGAATCGGACACGCGCTCCTTCAGCAACTGCCCGATAATCCAGCGCTTGATCGTCCAGCGCGCGCCGGCGGCCAAGACGATTCGTGATCAGCGCGGCACACAGCAGGATCAGGGACGCCGCCAGCCACCACACGCGGAACTCGCCCAGTTCAGCGAACAACACGATGCATAAGAAAGACAGGAAGACCAACACGTGTAACGCCCAATGCGCGCGCACTGTCTTGCGCTGGTATCGAATGGCCAGAGCATCGGCGATGGCGTATTGATCGAGCGCCAATACATCGGCCTCGGTAAGCCAAGCTTGGCCGTGCGATGCACCCAGCAGTTCGCGCTTGCTGCGCTCGGCCTCATCAAGCAGCCCAACGCCTTCTTCCCGGATGTGCCGATTGAATCGATCCAGATTTCGGAGAGCCTTTCCATAGTAGGTTTTGCCGTGTTCCTCGGTATGGAACACCGGCGGATAAATCTCGCGCAGGCGAAAAGGCTCACCGGCTGGTTTCGGATTGCTGCGGCGCGGTGTGAGGATTTGATAAACGGGGAACAGCTCCGGCGGCTGAAGACTGCGCTGACGGCCGTCTGGTGATCCTTCCGTGCGCAACCGGACCATGGCTGATGTGCCGCCGATCTTCCCG
Organism: Bryobacteraceae bacterium; assembly: GCA_035501355.1. GTDB lineage: Bacteria > Acidobacteriota > Terriglobia > Bryobacterales > Bryobacteraceae > Palsa-89. Next base: position 10,923 of record DATJWJ010000144.1, read on the forward strand.
GACTCGGTGCCGTCCCACAAGGCGATCAGGATTTGGCTCTGGCCCACCACGTACGCGCCGGCCAGCTCATAACGCCGGTCCCGCACCGGCCCAGGGCTCCTGATGGAATCGAAATCCGGGGACGGTGGAACCACAAAGGCGCAGTCGGCTCGCACCATCAGTGCACGAAACTCGTCCACGGAGCCGGGCTCCTCAAAATCTTCCTCGTATAATGCTGCCGGCATCGGAAGCGGAACTACCAGGCGCGCGCCGAAGTCATCCAGCAGGCCAACCCGCGCCACCAGCCGGTCCGCACCCTCGGCCAGAGGAGACAGGACCAGCAACGGCGTGGAACCGTATCGCTCGCGAAGCCGCTCAAAGATATGCTTTACTTTTCGTTCCAGCTGCGGAAGATCGTCCGGGCGCAGGTCGCGATGGCCGGTAACGCCGATCACCAGCGGAGCTTGCAGCCGTGCAGTCTGCGGCGCGGGAAGGTTCATGGCTTATCCGGCAAGGATTCAGTGGCCGAGCATTTTTTCCATCTGCGCGATGGCGGGACGGTCGAAGCCGAGCCTTCGAAGTTGCGCGAAATCGTCCAGAACCGAGATTTCAAAGCGGTCGTCGTACATCGGTTCGCCGACGTGCGCCGCGTAGATCGAGCTGGCTTGATCCACCTGGCCGGCGAGCAGGTAGGCGTGCGCCAGATTGGCCTGTATCCAGGAAGGTTTTTCATCCGCAAGCTTCAGCGCGGAGCGGGAAGCGTTGATGGATTCCTGGGGATGATTGCCGAGTAACTCAGCCCAGCCGAGCGTGCCGTACGCGAAGACCGCGCGATCGACCGCTTCCGAGGCGGCCTTCTTGTCCAAGGAGGCCTGGGCAGCGGCGGCCTCCGCCTTGGCGCGGTCCAGCAACTTCGCAACGGCGTCCGCTGCACCCTTGCGATCTCCCAGGCCCAGTTTGCTGAAAACCAGGTTTTCGTAATCCGACATCAGAACTGCCTGCCCCCCGGCGTCTTCTGATGCGCCATGCCGGCTATCGAAAGCGATGCATTTCTCACTGGCACGCGCTGCTTTGGCGTAGGTCTCGCGGGCCGGGCCTTCCTGGTCGAAGCCGGACTGAACGTCGGCCAGCTTGAGATACACGGCGGCGATCGCTCTTTCTACTGAGCCATCGCTACTGCTTACTTTGGACAGCCAATCGAGCGCGTTCAAATAGTCGGCTGGGGCGGCCGACTTGTTTCCATGATGCGCCTCAAAGGCCGCCAGCTCCTGGTACGCGAATCCCAACTTGGTAGCGCTCTCGGAACTCGGCTGACTTACGGCGCGCTGGTGAAGCAGCGCCAGGTACTTGTTATAGGCATCCATCGCTTCGCTAGCCTGGCCCCCAAATTTTCGCATTCGGGCCACGGCCAGAGCGGCCGTTTCGCGCCGCTCGACGTTCGCAAGGCTGGGATCAGCTTGCACCAGTTTCTCGGCATCGTCCAGAGCCTGGAGATCGTACTTCAAGGCATCCGGCCAAGTGGCCGAGCGAGCGGCCAGCACCACGCCCAGTTTGTCCTCCACCTCAAACAGATCTTGCCGGGCCTCGAGCTTTTGCGCAGCGCTGCGTTGCTCCGAAGGATCGTCGTTCCACTTCACCAGGGTTTGGGCGATCGCGAGCGACCGTTCTTCCAGGACCTTGCGTGCCGCGTCGTAATGATGGTTGTCGAATTCGATTTGAGCGATGCGGTTGCGCTGCTCGAGCGCATCGCGTACCGCGTCGAAATTCCTCGGGCCTCCGCGCTTGCGGGAAAGATCTGAAGCCTTCTGGTCCATTCCGACATTCTGCTGGTAAAACTGGACGGCGCGATCCCAATGGTCCATGGACTGTTCGGCGGATCCCAGCATGTTGAAGGTTGTTGAGAGGGTCTGCAGCGTGAATTGATCGTCGGGCTTTACTTTGCTCGAAACATCGCGTCCGAGAGCCTCCGCGTTTTGTGCGTCCCGTTCAGCCTCCGCGGAATCGCCCAATTTTCCGAAGGCCTCAGCGGCAATGGCATACAGGCGCCCCGCTATGGCTCGTACGCGAATATCGGAATTGCCTTGTAAAGCTTTGGCGCGCGTGACGCATTCCCGAGAGTTGGATTGCGCGGTGGCCTTGTCGCCGCGGCGGATGGCATCGTCAATCGCCACGTACAAGCTGTTGGCTTTCAGATTATTGGCCGCAGGATTGTTCTTTTCGATTTTGAGCATGGTATCCAGGAACGTATTGCTTCCCTCCACGATCTGGGCATAGACGGCGCGCAGTTCAGGGCGCTTGGCGGACATGTCATAGATCCGGTCGGCGGTGCTCGAGATTGCCGCCATCCCGGTGTTGGCCGTGGTGTGGAAATTCTCGGTTTCACTTTGCGCGCGGCGGCTTTGCCACCATGCCAGCATTGCCAGAGCGGCGAACGCAAACACAATGGGCACGGCCCAGGAGAGGACCTTCAATCGTCCACGGCGCTCGGCCGCCCGTTGCCGCGCCACTTCATCCTGCGGCTGGTTGGCTTCCACGAATTTCTGATTGAAGACTCGCTCGTAGATCCGGTTGCGCACGCGCAGGTAGCCGTCCTCGGATCGAACCAGTCCGGTCAGGCGCAATTCGTTTTGCAAGGGATGCGAGGGGTCATCCTTTACCAGGCGGCCTGCCCAGATGTTGGAGTAAATGCTGAGCAACTGGACCGGGTCTGCGCCCCCGCGCAGCAGGCGGTCGCGAACGAACAGCAGATTGTCGTCGCGCTCGCGGGCCTTGTTGGAAAGAAAGATGTCCTCGCAAACGCGGTCGACGCCGGCCGGCGAACGGACCCGATGATCTTCCACCACAGCTTGGCATAAACGCTGCGTGAGGTACGGATGGCCTCCGGTCCAGTGCAGGATTTTCGCGAGCACCGCGGGTGCGTTGCCGCCGGCGCGGCGCAGCCCCGGCAGCAGAACGTAGGCTTCCTGCTGGGTGAAATCGGTCAGCTCGATGCGGTGGCCGATATTGAAAGGTGTAGTGCGCGCGTCGCGAATGAGATCGGCAGGCGTGGCCACACCGAGCAGGCAGAACGTGAGCCGTGACAGGGCGGGAATTTCAGAACGCTCGTTGTACAGCTCGCGAATCCCGGCGAAGAATTCGTCCGCGGCGAAAGGCAGGCTGCGGGTGGCATCGATCTCGTCGATGAATAGGAAGACCGGGACCTCGGTGTGGGGCAGCACCACTTCGCGAATCGCGCCCAGCCAACGTTGCAGCGGCCCCAGCGCGGAATGGGCGTACCAATAAGCCTCCATCTCATCGTCGATTTCCAACTGCGAGCCGATGCGTCCAAGCAGGCCCAGGTACCACTGCTTGGGCGTCAGATTTTGCCCGAGTGCCGTGAGATCGATAACCACCGCCTTGGCGCCTTCGTCGCGCAGCCGCACCACGGTTCGCACCATGAGCGAGGATTTGCCCATCTGGCGGGAGGTGAGCACATAGCAGAACTCGCCGCGAGCCAGAGCGGCGTGCAGGTCTAAGTCGGCATCGCGCATTACGTAAGAAGGCGCGTCGCGCGTCAAGGTCCCGCCCAGGACGTAGAAACCCGCGCGTGCCTGCTTAGGGTTCATAACATTTGCCGCTGGAGGTAGTGCGCATAGAGCCCACAGCGCAGGCGGGCCTCTTCGGCCGAATCGCCCGCTATCACGCCGGCGCTGCGCAGGCGGAAAAAGCTGTCGCGCGACATGTTGGGCTTGCCTTGGAGCACGCTTCGGACGGCCGCACTAAGATCGGCGTCCTTGGCGAGCAGGACCAGCATGCGGCGCAGATGGTCGCCGAAGGGTCCGTCATCGCGTCCGGCGGAGTTTTCGAAGACGTCCATGCTCGCGCCGGACTTAGTCAATTCCTGCAAACCGCGGCGCGCCAGAAACGGATGTCCGCCCACCAGATCGTAGAAGCGCTGCAACTTATCGGCGCCGCGCAGGGGGGAGTTGTATCGCCGGTTCAACTCCGCCACCTGATCGGCGGTGAAATCCTCGAGAACGATTTTCGTTCCCACGTTAAAGGGGGACTGGTTGAGGTCCTGGATAAAAAGATGCGGCTCCGTGGCGTGAACTATGGCCATGGTCAGCCGGCTCCACGGCCCGTCCGGCTCGAGCGAACGCTCGTTGTGCCAGGCCCGGAACAAACCAAAGACCTGGGTGGCGAAATCGCAACTGAACAGGCGATCCACTTCGTCCATGCCCCAGAGCAGCGGCTGGTCGAGTTTGCGCAGCACCTCACGCTTCAGAAATTTTTCGAAGGTGAGATTGGGGTTGGAGATGCGCTCCGGGGACCAGTTCTGCTCGACGAAATCCAGTTCGAGCTGATCGGCGATCAATTCCGCCAAGCCTCGAAAAAAGGTGCCGGCGGATTTGAGGTCTTCCTGGCTCAGCTTCTGAAAATCGGTGAGCATGATCTTGGCTGCCGATTTACGCGCTTGTTGTAAGCCGCGCGCCAGCAGGGAGGTTTTGCCCATCTGGCGGGGGCCCTTGATGAGAACGATGGAGTCGCGATTGGCGATGGCATCCAGGAATATCTGATCCGTTGGACGCACGATGTAGTATTCCGAGTCGAGCGGGACGGCGCCTTGACCATCCCCGGAATCGGTCTTGACGCGGCGCGGCGGAGGGTTTTCGATGGCGGGAAGCAGTTCGGCGAGCAGGCCCTGGTTGTCGGCCGGCCCTTTCCACAGCGCGTACTGGATGGGATCGAGAATCGGGCCCAGCGGATCAGGAAGCCTGCCTTCGAGGTTCACACGCACCGGAACCAGGAAAGGCTTACCGTTATTCTGTAGCGCGGCTTCCTTGGCTATCTCTACTTCCAGGCTGAGCATCTCGCTCTGGATAGACGCCTCGGAAAGCAACGGGATGACGATATCGGAGGATCGGATTTGCTGCTCGATCTCGCGAGCCCATTCCATGCCGGGCTTTAGCTGGCGATCAATGAAGACCGATGCGCCGCGGCGAGTGAGTTCGGCCTCCAACAGTTGCAATACTTCCTCGTCCGGATGGGCGCCGCGTTTGTAAGCGAGCATGATCCGGCGAGTCGCGATGTTGGAAGCCGGTGTGGACGCGGTGAACGAGCTTGGCATTTCCGCTGGCCGTGCGATTGTCGACGCCCCCGCCGACGCAGCCGCATTGTGGTTCAAAAAGGGCGGAGCTTGCGTCCCAACTCGGGCGGGTGGGATGCCGCGGTTGTGCAGCGCTTCAAGCAGGCGCGGCGAGATGGCCGAAATGCCTTGCGGCGGCAACTCCAGCGCTGCGATTCCCGCCAGAGCCTGGCGCCAAACGGGAGCCAGCTTCTGGAATTGGGCATAGGTCATGCCGCACAGCACCGGCAAAACGAACTTATTTTCTTCGCAGGCGCGAATCACTTCACGCGTTACTTGCTGCGACTCGACCGATAGCGGAGAAATCAGCAGGACCATAGCCTGGCACTCCGAAATCAGTGCGCCGACGTAATCCATGTAGTTGAACCCGATGCGGCTGTCGCGATCGTAAAACCAGGTGCTGTAACCGGCGCCTTCCAGGCTCTGGGACAATTCGTCCACCAGCCGCCGGTCCGCATTGTTGTAGCTGATGAAGACTTGGTGCATCGGACTGCCTGCGACGGGGCGCCGGTTCGAATGGGGGGCGCCGTAGAACGATCTTAACCCATCCAGGCAGGGGCCACCGGCCTGGTGCCAGCGCTGTTGCGCCGTTCTGAGTGCGGCCCGGAACATCTGGTAAAATTGATTTAAGCTGGCAAATCAGCCCCGCGATTCCCGGTTCGGTCCCCACTTGATTCAGGCAGGCACGGTGTTTATACTGGCTTTTTAGTCCGATGAGTAATTAGCATGACGCCACGGGAAGATTTCGATCCGCTTGCTCCCCAACGCGAGGCCGCCATGTTTTATGGGCTCTTTCTGCGAGGGCACTCGCCCGATGCGCTGCGCCGCGACATCGACGTCCCCAAGCCGCTGCTGGAGAAATGGCTCAACTCGCGCCGCTATGAAATGGGTTTCCGCAATTCGCTGCGGCGCGTTTATCACTACCGCAAGCAGGTGCTGGCGATTTTCGATGAGTTGGTCCTGAACGAAAAGAGCCGGATGCGGCTGCAGTAGCCCCCGAACAGTTCTCCCACCCCGCCCGGCGCGCTTCCAAAAATTCATTCTCGTTTCACCGGCTACGCTTTACACTAAAGAGGATGAAGCATATGCATACTCCGCCAGTTGAAGAAGCGCACGGGACCAAAGAGCGCATTCTCTCCACCCCTACCCGGCCTTTCGATCCGCTGGGCGCCACCAGCGCTTCGGAAATTCTGACCCGCATGCAGGGCACTGCTTTTCAAGGCAGGCAGCTCGGCCTGGCATTCGAGGTCTGGAAAAAAATGCTGGGCGACCACTGCACCATCATGATGGGCATGTCGGGCGCGATGGTGCCCGCCGGGATGCGGCGGCTGGTGGTGCGCATGATCGAAAACCGGCTGATCGATTGCCTGGTTTCCACCGGCGCCAACTTCTTCCACGATCTGCACGAGACGCTGGGAAATTTCCACTACCAGGGGTCGCCCGCTACCGACGATGTGCTGCTGGCTGAGAATCTGGTGGATCGCATGTACGATGTGCTGGCCGATGAGGAAAAATTCCGGCAACACGACCAATGGATCGGACGCTTCGCGGCCTCGCTCGATCAAACGCGTCCGTATACGACGCGCGAGTTCCTGTACCTGCTGGGGCTGGAGCTGGGGAAACACGCGAAAGAAGATGGCATCGTCTCGGCGGCCGCCAAAGCCGGCATTCCATTGTATTGTCCAGCCGTGGCCGACAGCTCCATCGGTATCGGCATCGCGGCCAACCGATATGCGGGCGGCAATCGCTTTACCTTCGACGTGATCGGCGACGTGGTGGAAACGGCCCGCATCGTGGCGGAATCGCAGGCTACCGGCGTCATTTATTTTGGCGGCGGAACGCCCAAGAATTTTGTCCAGCAGACCGAGGTCACGGCCATCATCATGAATACGGGCGTGACCGGGCACAAATATGCGATTCAGTGCGTCACCGACGCGGCGCACTGGGGCGGGCTCTCCGGCTGCACATTCGAGGAAGCGCAGAGCTGGGGCAAGATCGCAAAGGACGCTTCCATGGTGACCTGTCATTCAGATTCCACCATCGCCATGCCGATCCTGGTCTCGGCGCTGCTCGAAGACCGGCAGCTGGTGTCGAATCGCAAACGTCCCAGCTTTCAGATGGGCCTCGAGCTGGGAGTCAAGGCGTGAGCAGCATGCGCATCCCGATGTACCAGGTGGATGCGTTCGCAAGCCAGGTGTTCTCGGGCAATCCGGCGGCGGTTTGTCCGCTGGAGAAATGGCTCCCCGACGAACAAATGCAGTCCATCGCGGCCGAGAATAACCTGTCGGAGACGGCCTTTTTTGTTCCGAACGGCAATGGCTATCATCTGCGCTGGTTCACGCCGAAAGTGGAAGTGGATCTGTGCGGGCATGCGACGCTGGCTTCAGCGTTCGTGATTCTCACCGAGCTGGCGCCTTCGAGAGAAAGCGTGCGCTTCGAGACTAAGAGCGGCACGCTCAACGTGACGCGGGATGGCGAGCTGTATTCGCTGGATTTTCCATCTCGGGCGCCGGAGGAGTGCGCGGTCTATCCGCAACTGATCCCAGCGCTGGGCGGCCAGCCGGAAAAGGTTTTGGCCGCCAGCGATTACCTGGTGGTCTACAAATCCGAAGAAGAGGTCCGCGCGCTTCGGCCCGATATGGAAGCCCTAATGCAGGTGGATCGGTTCGCCGTGATCGTGACTGCGCCCGGCACGCGGTCGGATTTTGTGTCGCGCTTCTTCGCGCCGGCCAAGGGTGTCCCAGAGGACCCGGTCACCGGCCGGGCACACTGCACGCTGATTCCGTATTGGTCCAAGCGCCTGGGAAAGAAAAAGCTGCACGCCTGGCAGGCGTCGCCGCGCGGTGGCGAATTGTGGTGCGAAGATCGCGGCGAGCGCGTGACCATCAGCGGCAGAGCCGTTCGCTTTCTCGAAGGCAGCATCTTTCTGTAGAAGCACAAACCAATTCGGGACCTGCGATATTGATAAGCTGGCGAGGTGGAGGGTTCAATAATCCCGCTATGCTGCCCCGGTGATTGCGCGCCGCTCTTGATAGGCGCGCTAATGCTCTCTCTAACCGCCATGGCACAAGCATCCAACTATTCGGCCGAGAAGCAAGTTGTAGAGGGGATCGAGGTGGTCCGGCTGGCCGACACGGCGCACCATATCGAGGTCTCCATTTGTCCCTCGGTGGGCAACATCGCGTTCGACCTGCGCGTCAACGGCCAGCCGATCCTTATGCCGCCTCCCGCAGGTTTGGCGGAGTGGAAAGCCCAACCCGCGCAGACTGGGATTCCGTTTCTCGCGCCGTGGGCAAATCGCATGGATCCCGATTCGTTTTGGGCCAACGGGCGGAAATACGTGCTCAATCCCGACGCCGCGGATTTGCGGCGCGACGCGAACGGGCTGGCTATTCACGGCTTGCTGTTGTTCGCCTCCGGTTGGCAAGTGATCAAGCTGAACGCCGGCGATGATTCCGCGGAAGTAGTGAGCCGGCTGGAATTTTGGCGGCATGCTGAATGGATGTCGCAATTTCCTTTCGCCCACAGCATAGAAATCAGGTACCGGCTCTCGAACGGCACGCTCGAAGTGCGCACCACCATCCACAACGAAGGGCGCGATCCGATGCCGCTGCTCATCGGGTTCCATCCCTGGTATCAAATCCCCGGCGTCCCTCGTGACAATTGGAAATTGCATCTGCCGGTGCGCGATCACTACACGCTCTCCAGTAAATCGGTTCCAACCGGTGAGAAGACATCGTCGGATCTGCCGGACCCCCTTCCGCTCGCGGGCCGCCAACTGGATGACGTGTTCGGCGGTGTAAATTCGAGCGACGAATTTTGGGTGGAGGGTGGGGGGCAGCGGATCTCGGTGCGCTTCGGACCCAAGTTTCCAGTCGCGGTGATCTACGCGCCGAAGGATCGAAACGTGGTGTGCTTCGAACCGATGACGGCCGTCACCAATGCCTTCAACCTTGCGCATGCAGGACTGTACAAGAGCTTGCAAAGCATCGCGCCGGGAGCAAGCTGGAGCGAGAGCTTCTGGATTCGTCCGAGCGGATTCTAACAAGAATGCGCGGACTTCACGGCAAGCGTGTGATTCTGACCGGCGGGGCTAGCGGCATCGGACGCGCCACCGCGATTCGCCTGGTGGAAGAAGGCTGCCTGGTCGGAATCTTCGATCTAAACGAGTCTGGCGCCAGCGAGACCTTGACTTTATGCGAGGGTGGTCCGGGGCAGGCGCTCAGCTACAAGGTGGATATCGCTGAATATGATGAAGTGCGTCAGGCCGTGCGGGCGTTTGAGGCGGCCGCAGGTCCCACCGAACTGCTCGCCAACGTTGCGGGTTGGGATCAGGCTCAGAATTTCCTCGACAGCATTCCCGAGTTCTGGGACGAAGTGATCCGCATCAATTTGTATGGCCCGCTCAACATGCATCACGTCGTGGTGCGCGGGATGGCGGAGCGTGGATTCGGGCGCGTGGTGAACATTTCCTCCGACGCCGGACGTGTGGGCTCGTCCGGCGAGTCCGTTTACTCTGCCTGCAAGGGCGGGATCATCGCCTTCACAAAGACTCTGGCGCGAGAACTGGCGCGCCGCGGCGTCACGCTGAACGTGGTTTGTCCGGGGCCCACGGATACACCGCTGCTGGCCTCGATTGCTCAATCGTCACCCAAGCTCACCGATGCGCTCGCGCGTGCCATTCCGCTGGGCCGTCTCGGGCAAGTGGACGACTATCCCGGCATCATCGCCTTTCTGCTCAGCGACGACGCCGCCTTTATGACCGGCCAGACCATCAGCGTCTCGGGCGGTCTTACAATGAGCTAATCGCATGGATTACGCCTCATACACACGCCTGAAATTCGACCGCCCGCATCCTAAAGTCCTGCGCATCACGATGGACAACGGCAAGGTCAATTCGGCCGACCGCGCCATGCACGCCGAGTTGACGCAAGTCTGGCGCGATGTTGACGCCGACCCGAGCATCAACGCCGCGATTCTCACTGGCGCGGGCAAAGTCTTCTCGGCCGGCGGCGATTTCGGCATGATTCAGGAAATCATGCGCGACTTCGAGACCCGAGCTCGCGTCTGGAAGGAAGCGCGCGATCTGGTCTACAACCTGATCAATTGTTCCAAGCCGGTGGTGAGCGCGATGCGCGGCGTTGCTGTCGGGGCGGGGCTGGTGTGCGGGCTGCTGGCCGACATTTCGATCGCTACCAAGGATTGCCGCATCATCGACGGGCATACGCGTCTGGGAGTCGCGGCCGGCGATCATGCCGCCATCGTCTGGCCGCTGCTGTGCGGGATGGCCAAGGCGAAATATTACCTACTGCTTTGCGATCAGCTGCTGGGCGAGGAGGCCGAGCGCATCGGGCTGGTGAGCCTGGCCGTCGACGATGCTGCGCTGGATGGCAAAGCAGTGGAAATCGCGACCCGCCTGGCGGAAGGTGCGCAAAGCGCCATTCGCTGGACGAAATATGCGCTGAACAATTGGCTGCGCCAGGCCGGTCCGGTGTTTGACACTTCGCTCACGCTGGAATTTCTGGGCTTTTCCGGCCCGGACGTGCAGGAAGGCCTCGCAGCTCACCTTGAGAAACGCAGGCCTTCGTTTCCTACGGATTCATCGCTCTAGCCTCCGCGCCCGCGAGCCGGTATATACTGGCTTCTACTCGAAGCAAGGAGCAGGATATGTGGCGAAATAACGTACTCTCGATGGCTCTTCTCATTAGCGCGGCCTCAATCGCAACGCCGCAAAGTTCGCCATCCCCACTCCCGGCGGCCTGGGTATTGCCGCCGCCGGCCCAGCCTGCGGCCGCTCAGACCATTGCGATCCGCGCCGGGCGATTATTCGACCCAAAGTCCGGCGCGCTGCTGGCGAACCAAGTGGTGCTGATCCATGGCGACCGCATCACCGACGTCGGCTCCTCCGTGGGGATCCCCTCGAACGCGCGCATCATCGATCTCAGCCGCGCCACTGTGCTGCCTGGCCTCATCGACACACATCTGCACGTGATGGACGGCAATCCGCTGACCGCGCCGGGCGGCCCGGGGATCGTGCCCGGCACACCGAACATCGCGCCGACGCTTCAATACCGCGAGCTGATCGCGTTGATGAACGCGCAGCGCGACCTCACCGCCGGCTTCACCACCATCGTCGACTTGATGTCGCACGGAGGCTGGTACGGCACCGTGGATCTGCGCAACGCCATCAACAACGGCTTGGTGCAAGGACCGCGCATGCAGGTGGCTGGCCCTGGCATCGTGAACACCAATAAAGGCAGCGTTCCGTTCCCGCTGCTTCCCACCACTCCGATTTCCAACCTCGGCGCGCAGATCGCAAATGGACCCTGGGCCGTGCGCGAAGCGGTACGCGAGCAGGCGCACTACGGCGTGGATTGGATCAAAATCTACAGCACTGAAGAATACTATTTCAACCCCGACGGCAGCATGGTCAACACGCCGTCGTTCACGCTGGAGGAAACGCAAGCTATCGTGGACGAGGCGCATCGCAAGGGCCTGAAAGTCGCTTGTCACGCTTACGGCGGCGAGGGCCTGCACAACTGCATCGCGGCCGGGGTGGACGTTCCAACGCACGGCCTCGACCTGGACGACGCTGCGCTCAAGCTGCTGCTCGAAAAACGTCTGCCGCTGACCGCGACATTTTTCGACCTGAGCATCGAGGACGCGCAAGAAATGAAGCGTTGGGGCAACAGCCGCTGGCGCATGATGGAAAAAAGCTGGAAGAAGGCGCTGGCGGCCGGCGTGACGCTGCCGTTCGGAAGCGGCGCGGGACCATTCCCGCACGGCACGCAAGTGGATCAATTCGCCTATTTCGTCAAGTGGGGCATGACGCCGCTGCAAGCCCTGCTATCGGCCACCACCGTCGCATCCGATCTGATCGGCTGGCAGGATCGCGTTGGGACCGTTGAGAAGGGCAAGTTCGCCGACCTTGTCGCCGTTACAGGCGACCCGCTCGCAGACATAAGCGAAATGTCGCGCATCAAGTTCGTCATGAAGGGCGGCCTGGTTGTTCGAAACGATTTGAAGTAACAAATCCGGCCGCCCGGACCCAAGGAGGTTGCGGCGGTGCTCGCATAGTCCGACAATGAGAAGAAATGCATTACGGCCGTGTCCCCATCCTTGTCTTTACACTTGCGCTAGGCCCGGCTTGGGCCGCGGGAGTCGAAGCGCCGGGCGTTCCTAATTTCCACCAAGTGAACGGGCATGTGTTTCGCGGAGGTCAACCGGTGGATGCGGGCTGGAACAGCCTGGCACACTTGGGCATCAAAGTGGTGGTGGATCTTCGGCCGGCCAGCGAGCACCCGATCGGAGCCGAGCAGCGCGCCGTAGAAGCAGCCGGAATGAAGTACGTGAACGTGCCAATGAGAGGCGTCGGGGCACCGCTGGAGGACACGGTTTCACAGGTGCTCGCACTGATGCTGTCCGAGGTAAACGGCCCGGTGTTTGTGCATTGCCGGCGCGGATCTGACCGGACCGGCACCGTGGTTGCGTGTTACCGGATTTTACACGATCATTGGGAAAATCAGAAGGCGCTCCAAGAGGCCCGTTCGTATGGGATGTACCGGCTGGAACGCGGAATGATGCACTTCATCCAGAATTTCAATCCGTCGGCGATGTCGCTCGCGAGCGGCGGGCCTTTGGCGGGTTCGGCCGGCCTGCCGTGATTTTGCTACGAACCCGTGGTTAGGGCGTATTCTGGCAGTACATCCGCTACGCGCTAAGAACACTGCGCCAAAAACCTCTTGCCTTTACCGATTTTCGGGCGTGCAGTGGCTGTTCCGGTCGTTCGATCGCAGTATCGATCCCTGAGCTTCCGCGTTTAGAGGATTTATCGCGAAAATAAGCGATCGAGAATTCGCGTGCCGGTTAGCGGCGACGGCCCGCGCCGACTCGCCTGCTACAATCAAACCACATGCATGGTGAGCTTCCTTGCATCTTCCTTCGCTGCGCTGCCGAGGCCCGGCCCTACTGACTTCGTCGACGTTCTCGTCGTCGCCATCCTCATTTATCAATTCCTGCTGCTGATTCGGGGGCGGCGCGCGGTACATATCCTGTTCGGTTTGGGCATCGTCGGAATTATCTATGGCTTGGCTACCTGGGCGAAGCTGCAAGTGCTGCACGCCATTTTGGCAACGCTGGTGCCCTACACCGCCATCGCGCTGATCGTGATGTTCCAGTCCGAGTTGCGCCGCATGCTGGCACGCCTGGGCCGCAAACCTTTCTTAGGCATCAGCCAATTAGAGCGGCGCGAGACGACGCAGGAGATTCTGCTGGCGATCGGCCATCTGGCGCAAAGGAAGGTCGGCGCCTTGATTGTGGTTGAGCGCAAAATCGGTCTGCGGACGTTCGCCGAAAGCGGAGTGAATCTGGACGCGGTTATTTCACGCGATTTGCTGTGCGCGATCTTCGAGCCGGGTGGGGCGCTGCACGACGGCGCGGTGATTATTCAAGGGGACCGCATCGCCGCGGCGGCCTGCTTTCTGCCCCTGACCACCAATCCGCTGCTGGTGACCGAGATCGGCACGCGCCATCGCGCCGCTCTCGGCATCACCGAGGAATCCGATTGCCTGGCCGTAATTGTCTCGGAAGAAACCGGGCGAATATCCATCGCCGCTTTTGGCGAGATTGAGCTGGACGTGCCGCTCGAACGAGTGGAGCACCTGCTCAACGAGCGGCTGCAGCGCCGCGACATGCGAGCATCGTCTTCGCTTCGAGGCGGTTCCGCGGCGGTGCGCGAATCGAGCTTTGATCGTCCATGATCCAATTGATCACGCGCAATCTCGGTTGGAAGCTGCTTTCGCTCGCCATAGCCGCCGCCTTGTGGATCGCGGTGGCGCGCGAGCCGGAGTTGGCAACTTCGCTCTCGGTTCCGGTGGAGTTCAAGAATATGCCCGAGGATCTGGATTTCAACTCGGCTGTTCCGGACCACGTGCAGCTGGAAGTCCGGGGCCAGTCAGGGCGGCTCTCCCATGACAATCTGGCGGACGTCGCGGTGGTGCTGGATCTGGCCGATGCACATCCGGGAGAACGCACCTACACCGTCCGCGAGACCAGCCTCAATCTTCCTTCGGCCGTCTCCTTCTACCGCGCCATCCCGTCGCAGCTCACGCTGCGCTTCGAACACGTCATCAGCCGCGACATTCCCGTGAAGCTGCTGTACGAACACGTTCCGGAAGGCTATCGCGTCCAGAGCGCGGACATCTATCCGGCCAAGGTCCGGATCCGCGGGCCGGAGCAGCGCGTAAGGAATATGGATGTGGTGGTAACCGACCCTATTGACTTGACCGGCGTAGTGGGCGGGAAAGAGATACGCACCCATGTCAATGTCGGCGATCCGCAAGTGCGTTTGGAATCTCAGGTAATTATCACGGCCAAAATCCAAGTGGCGCTCCAGCGAAACATGCCGAAGGCAGCCAAATAAATGGCGCGGATGCTCTTCGGAACGGATGGAATCCGCGGAGTGGCGGGTGAGTTTCCGCTGGACCGGAAAACGGCGCACGCGGTGGGAGCTGCGATCGGCCAATGGATTCACCGCTCTCATAGTGAGCCTCGAGTCGTCATCGGCATGGACACGCGCGAGTCTGGTCCCTGGCTGGCCGCGGAAGTCGCAGGCGGGTTGGCCGCGGAGAAAATCAAGGCGGATTTTGCGGGGGTCACCACTACGCCGGGAATCGCGTACCTGGCCAAGACCGGGCCCTATGCGGCGGGTGTCATGATTTCCGCCTCACATAACCCATATCAGGATAACGGGATCAAATTGATCGGCCACACCGGTTACAAGCTTCCCGACCAGCAGGAGGAAATGCTGGAGCGAGACATTCTCGCGGTTGCTTCCGAAGGCGGAGCGCCCGCTGCCATTGAGGTAGATGCGGGCCTGGATCGCAGCTATATTGAACACCTGGCCGGGACGCTTCCCGGCGGGTTGCGCGGTCTGAAGATCGTGGCCGATTGCGCTAACGGCTCGGCGTCGGCACTGGCGCCGGAGCTTTTTGAGCGCCTGGGCGCGCGCGTTCAAGCCATTCATTGTTCGCCCAACGGCCGCAACATCAATCTGAATTGCGGTTCGCTGCACCTGGAGGGGCTCGCTGCGGCTGTTCGCGAGTGTTCCGCCGACGTGGGCGTGGCGTTTGACGGCGATGCGGATCGGGCGCTGTTCGTGGCCGCGTCGGGAAAGATCGTGGATGGCGATGCGGTGCTGCTGATTGCGGCTCGCCATCTCAAACGCGAGAGCCGGCTGACGGGCGACGATGGCAGGCCGATCGTGGTGGCTACCGTAATGTCCAACCTCGGTTTGGAGCGCGCGCTGGCTTCCCATGGCATCCAGATGGTCCGCACGCCGGTGGGCGATAAATATGTTCTCGAAGAAATGATCCGCCGCGGCGCGGTGTTGGGCGGCGAGCAATCCGGCCACATCATTTTCCATCAATTCGCGACCACTGGAGACGGCATGCTGACCGCGCTGCGTGTTTTTGAGGTGATGATCGAATCGGGCCAAACGCTGGATGCGTTAACCAGCGAGCTGCAGGTGTATCCGCAGCGCCTGGTGAACGTGCGGGTGCGGGAGCGCAAACCGCTGGACCAGTTACCGGCCGTGGCGGCGGAGATTCGCGCGGCCGAATCCTCCTTTGGCGATGCGGGCCGGGTCCTGGTGCGTTTCTCCGGCACGGAACCGCTGGCCCGCGTGATGGTGGAAGGGCCGGACCTGGCACGCGTGGAACACTTCGCGACCCGCATCGCCGAACAGATTCGGGCCGATCTTGGTGAGTGAGTTGATTTCTTTTGCGGATATAGAAAGCGCGCGCGAGCGCATCCGGGGCCGGGTGTCCCCAACGCCTCTGGTTTCGAGCGCCACTTTGAGCGCGCGCCTGGGGGCGCAGGTTTATCTCAAACTCGAGTTGTTTCAGAAAACCGGATCGTTTAAGGTGCGCGGCGCCTTCAATAAGGCGCTGAGCATCCCCGCTGAACGGCGGGGGCGCGGGTTGGCGGCGGTGAGTGGCGGGAATCACGCGCAGGCCGTGGCCTACGTGGCCACGCAGCTGGGTTTGCCGAGCGTCATCCTCATGCCCGAAAAAACCCCGCGTAACTATATTGAAGCGACGCGAGGCTATGGCGCCGAAGTTGTCCTGGTGGAAAATGCGACGGTCGCTTTCGAGAAGATCGGCGCCTATGAGAGCCAGGGCTGGACTTCGATTCATCCCTTCGACGATCCGCTAGTGATGGCGGGGCAAGGAACAGTGGGACTCGAGATTGTCGAGGATCTTCCCGAAGTTACCGACGTCGTGGTCAGCATCGGCGGAGGCGGGTTTATCGGAGGCGTCGCCACGGCGGTGAAGTCGCTGCGGCCCCAGGCGCGCATCTGGGGTGTCGAGACCGAAGGCGCGGATGCCATGGCACGCGCGCTGGCCGCAGGACGGCCGGTGCATCTGGAGGCTATCACGTCCATTGCACGCACCTTGGGCGCGCCGGCGGTTTCCGAGCGCACGCTGGCACTGGCGCGGAAGTATCTGGAAAGCGTAACCGTGGTGCCGGATCGCGAGGCGGTAGCCGCGCTGCGATTGCTGCTGGAGCGCGCCAAGGTGCTGGCCGAGCCGGCCGCTTCGTGCACGCTGGCGGCGGCCGAGCGCTTAAGAGGCCGGTTCACGAAAGAATCCCGCTTGGTTCTGGTGCTGTGCGGCGGCAACGTCGCGGTAGACGATCTGTGCGGCTACAAAACGTGATGCAGGCTTGAAAACATAAAGTTGCACGGATGTTTTGTATCGGGGAAACTGGATTAAGCGGTAATGCCAGAAATTCAGGCGTCCGGGACTGATCCATCAGGGCCGATCGTGGGACCTGCGCGCTTCCACTTCGCCATCACCTGGACATCTCTTTACGTATCGGTTCCGGGATCTCAGAAGTCCGTGGTTAGAACGGGCAGCGCGGGTTCGGGCGTCGTCACAAAATCGCCCAACCAGCCCGACTTCACCTGGGCGATGGTGGTTCCGAAAACGTACCGGCCGCTTCCCAGGCGCCGGCGGGTTGCGGAAATCGCACCGGCGCCCGCCGCCACGCTGGGTCGAGAGCCGCGTCCCATCGAGCCGCTACCCGTGCCCGTGCCGCCCGCGGCCGCCCAAATCGAGAAACACTTTCTGTTCTTCCGAACGTGGGCGATTTGTGGTGCTGCGGTGGTGTTGGCCGCGCTCGGGGTTTACTTGATCCCGCATGCCTCGGCGCCAAGACGGAATCCAGTCGATTCGCGAACATCCGCCGCCGCGGCGCTGCATTTTCCCAAGGCTCCGGCTACTCCTCTCGCTCCTCAATCGGCTCCCGAGCGCCCGGTTCAGAAACGCCAGCCGGAATCCAGGAAAAGCACACGCACAATTGCAGCCGCCCCGCCGCCCACGCCAAAAGCCGAGCCTGAGCCCGCGGCTTGGGAGCCCCCGGTTCCATCCGTGAAGCGAGCGCGAGTTCGCGTACCACCGCCGGAAGTTGTGTACTTTGTCCCGGCCCCGCCCGAGATGGAGGACTTCCAATCATCGCGGATCATCAGTAAAGTGAAACCTGTTTATCCTGAGATCGCGAGACTCGCGAAGGTGCAGGGCACGGTTCGATTCAAAGCCATCATCGGAGCAGACGGGGCGGTCCAGAATCTCGATCTGGAGAGCGGACCCACTATGCTGGCTCAAGCCGCCATCGAGGCAATTCGTCAGTGGACATTTCTTCCGGCCACGCGCAACGGCGAACCAGTGGAAGACACAATTCACATCGATGTGAGCTTTACGATGGTCAAATAGCGGCCCGCCCGTTTTTTGTGTATCATCCTTCTATGCGTCTATTGTTACCGTTCCTGGTCGGGGTTTCTCTATTTTGCGTTCAGGCACAGGATGCGCCTAAGAAAGCGCCGCCCGCGCCGAAGAACTTGAAGCTGCTGCAACCGTCGGATATTCGTCCGATGATGGGCGCGTTTCGCACCGCTCTGGGCGTGCAATGCACTTACTGCCACGTGCAGGGCGCTTTTGACAGCGACGAAAATCCGAAGAAAGAAATCGCGCGCCACATGATCACGATGGTGCGCGAGATCAACGCCAAGTTTCCAGACGGCAAGGAGCACGTGACCTGCTATACCTGCCATCGCGGCGCCACTGAGCCGGCCACGAATGCGTCTGCCGCAACTCCGGCGGCCCAGTAGCGCCTGAGCCCTAGAACGTCCTGCGCTTCAAGCGAGCCAGGCTGAATTTGGCGGTTTCCGCCACCGCCATGACGGTCATGACGCCGGCTTGCACGGGATCGGAAACCACCAGATCGGCGGCGTCAGGCACGCTGCCCGCCATATTCAAACTGACTACCAGCAAGCCCTGCGCGCGCACTTCGCGGACCGCGCGCTCGATATCGCCGCCCATCAATGAACCGGCCAGCACCAAGGCCTTCATGCGCGGCAGCCGTCCACAAGCGCGCACCGCGTCGGCCAGGGGCTGCTCGCCGACCAGCGGGATGGTGTCCACCGAGATATGCTCGCCGCGGATATTGTGCCGGTCGGCTTCGGATATGGCGCCGATGGCGACCTGACCGACCTGCGCGCCGCCACCCATCACGATGATGCGCTTGCCGAAGACGGTCTGAAAGGTTTTCACCTGTGTAATGTTGTGGACGATGGGGAGCTGCGATAAGTCCTCCAACATCGGCGCCGGGTCATCGCTGACGTCGATCTCGAAATAAGTTTGCCGCTCCTCGACGATGTCGACCGAAGTTATGTTGCCGTTGTGCTGCGCGATCACACCGGTGAGTTTGTGGAGGATGCCGGGACCAGGATCCGCTTCCACGAGCAATCCGATTTTTTCACTCATCTCCACAGCTTACGCTGGAAACGTATAAATCCGGTTACAGGGATACTGGATGAGTTGGCTTCGGTTTTGACACCCCAGAATGCTGCGCTTGCCCGGGCTAAACTTAATGAATATGCGAAGCTCGCAGATCGCGGTGATGCTCGCCTCCACCTTGATCGGCTGCCGCGGCAAGCCAAGTCAGCCGCCGTTTTCGCTTGCTGTGTTCACCCCGGACGGCTCAAGCATCGTGTTCTCCGTCAGCAACGCTGAGACGTGCTTCCTGTACAAGGCTGAAATTAGCAATGGCTCAATGCGACGTCTTACCGAATCAACTTCGGGATGCGAGTTCGATCCCGCTTTCTCGACGGATGGAAAACGTTTAGCGTTCATGCGCGCCGAAAGGAATGGACTTCCCGCGGCGCTTCTCCTCGCGAACGCCGACGGCCGCAATGAGCGCGTTCTGGTGCCTGCCGATCACGATAGCCTACAACCCGCATTTGTTCCAGATTCCGATCAGATACTATTTCTGCGGTCAGCTGTTTTTGAGCATTACTCACCGATTGCCGGTAGCCGCCGGCACAAGTTCGATGTATTCGGCGTTGATTGTAGCAGCGGAAAAGTGTCGCAGCTAACGTACAAAGCGTTTTACGATCTTAGCCATATATCGATCTCGGCAGACGCCAAAGAGATCCTTCTTACCATTTATACATCTGAAGGCTCTCAGTTCCTCATCGCACCGGTGCTGAGTCCAGGGAGTTCC
>DATJWJ010000145.1:0-2365 GCA_035501355.1 Bryobacteraceae bacterium
CGTAATACTGGGTCAGTCCACGCAGAGCGGCGGTGATGATCGCGCTCGAGCCGCCCAGCCCCAGCCGCTGTGGCACGTTGGATTCGTATTCGAGAGTGAAATTGCGATCCGGCAACTCAATACCATGGTCGCGGCAGTAGTCGATCAAACGCACGATTAGGGCTTGAATAATCCGGATACCGCCATAATAGCCGCGCCAGCGCGTGATGCGATAAAGGTCGTCGAGGTTCTCGAAAACCGGGAGGTCGGCCTTCGATGGTTTGATTTCCAGGCGCCCGCTCGGATACACCAGGGCGCGGGCGCGGAAGTTGGACATGGCGAACGAAAGTGTCTTGCCGAAGTATCCGTCGCTCGGATTACCGAGAAAACCGGCCCGTGCATAACCATAAGTTTCGATCATTTTCGGCTCCGCTCCGCAGAATCAATAACGATAGTAACAGGACCTTGGTTTAAGAGCCGAACTTCCATGGACGCCTGAAAGATGCCGGTCTCTACTTTGACCGGGCCGCGTTTAGCGATTTGGACAAAGTACTCATAGAGCGATTGGGCCAATTCCGGAGGGGCCGCCCGGTCGAAACCGGGTCGCCTGCCTTTGCGGCAATCGCCGTAAAGCGTGAATTGAGAGACCACCAAAAGGGCCCCATTCACCTGTTCCACATTGAGATTCATCTTTCCGGCTTCATCGGGAAAGATGCGCAGTCCCAGAACCTTGTCGACGAGATAATCGGCGTCAGCGGCGGTGTCGTCCCTGGCTATGCCTAAAAGAATAAGCAATCCGGTACGTATAGAGCCAGTAGTACTTCCGTCGACGACAACACTTGCTTCGCTTACTCTTTGGATGACGACTCGCATATCAGTTCTATAACCATCTTGGATGCAGCTAAGTTATAAATGGCGCTTTACACAATTTTGTCACATGTTATATTGAGTCGGGGTAAGTCCTCATGCCAAGAGCTAAAAGCGCAGACGACACGGCCACGATGCAGATGGCACTCATCGGGTACGAAGTAGAAAAGCAGAAGATAGAAAGCAAAATTCAAGAGATCCAGGCCTTCTTGGGTGGTAGACGGCGGAAGGTAGTTTTGCCAGGAGCTTTCGGCCAACCGCGAACGCGGCGGGTCATGAGCGCCGCAGCCCGCAAACGCATTGCCGACGCGCAGCGTAAACGTTGGGCCGAATATCGCGCCAAGAAAGCCAGTTGAGACGGACATGAAAGGATCAGTGGTGGAACTTAGCCGGCTCCAAGGCGAAGTCCCAGCCAAAGCGAGCCACCACTTCCTCCACCGGCCCCTCGGCTGCGATCGCTCCGTTCTGGAAAAATACCGCACGGTTACAGAGAGCGCGTGCAAACGGAATGTCGTGAGTCACCACGATCTTGGCTTGTGGTAAGTTGGCGAGAAGTTCGGCAAGGCCGCGCTGCCCGATGGGATCCAGAAAAGTAGTAGGTTCGTCAAGGACGAGAATCTCCGGATCCATGGCGAGGATTCCCGCGATGGCCACCCGTTTTTTTTCGCCGGCGCTCAAATGATAAGGAGCTTTGTCCGCTGCCGCGGACATGCCGACCCGTTCCAGCGCCGCCGCCGCGCGGTGTGTCGCTTCGTGGGGATCGATTCCGTGATTCAGCGGGCCGAAGGCGACGTCTTCGACGACGGTCGGCATGAATAGCTGGCTCTCGGAGTCCTGAAACACCATTCCGATCTTGCGCCGGACAGTGTCATAATTCTTGGCTTCCACCGCCAGGCCGCAGACCTCCACGCTGCCTTTTCCCTGCAACAGACCATTCAGATGAAGCACGAAGGTGGTCTTACCGCTGCCGTTGGCGCCGAGCAAAGCTACCGTCTCCCCGGGTTCGAGGCGGAAATTCACGCCACGCAAAGCCGCGGTGCCGTCCTCGTATTGGAAATGCAGATCGCGGACTTCAATCAGGGGTGCGGTCACAGGACTCTCTCCACGGCGACGCGCAGCAGTAAGGGCGCCAGCGAACCCAGAAACGCGAAGACAGCGTCGCGAGCCTGAAAGCGGAGTTCGAACAGGGGGTGAAAGTGGCCGCCGAAGCCGCGGGCGAGCATCGCGCGATGGATCTGTTCGGCGCGGCCATAAGAGCGGGCGAAGAGCACGGCCAGCGCGCCGGCAGCCGCGCGGAAGCGAGCGCCATTCCCCACCAGGCCCCGCACCGACGCCCCTCGGGATGCGGCCGATTTGGCCATGTGCTGCGCCTCTTCGGAAATCACGAATAGATACCGATAGAGAAACTGCGCCACCATCAGTAGAAAGCGCGGCGCGCCGGTGATCTCCAACCCGCGCAGGAGTACCGGCAGCGCCGTGGTCGATACCACCAAGAGCACGGCGAGCGCGGAGAGGTAAC
>DATJWJ010000146.1:0-2075 GCA_035501355.1 Bryobacteraceae bacterium
CGCAGCCGGCCTGCCTCCAGCAATCCAATTCGGTCTCCCAGCAGCAGGGCTTCTCCCACATCATGCGTGACAAACACGATCGTTTTCCCCAGCTCTTGCTGTAGCTTCTTGAATTCCATCTGCAGCTCAGCCCGGGTGATGGGATCGAGCGCCCCGAAGGGCTCGTCCATCAGCAGGATCGGGGGATCGGCGGCCAGCGCGCGCGCTAACCCCACCCGCTGCCGTTGTCCGCCCGAAAGCTGGTAGGGATACCGCGCCGCAAATTCACGCGCCGGCAATCCCACCAGTGCCAGCACCTCTTCCACCCGCGCCTCGATCCTGGATGGCTCCCACTGCTCCAGCCTGGGGACCAGCGCTACGTTTTCGCGCACCGAATAATGCGGGAACAACCCCACTTCCTGGATGGCGTACCCGATGCGCCGCCGCAGCTTGATGAGGTCCCACCGCGCGATGCCAATTCCATCCACACGCACTTCACCCGTGGTCGGCGCATACAACCGATTGATCATCTTGAGGCACGTGGTCTTGCCCGAGCCGCTCCGGCCCACCAGCATCAGTGTCTCGCCGCGACGCACCGGCAGGTTGATGTCCGACAGCAATGCCCTGTCGTCGGCAACCCGGAACGACACCCCGGCAAACTCGATGGCCGTACTCGATGGTTCACTCATGGAATAAGGATGATGCGCGCGGCTCCAGCCTATCAGAAGTTCCCGACCCCGCAGGCCAGCCTGTCAGCAAAAACGAATGCCGGAGTCTGCGGCCAAACCGCCAACTCCGGCACCCTTCCTGCAATTCTGAAAATGTTCAGCGGACGCTAGTAGCGACCCCAGTTGCCTCCGCCGCCTCCACGGCCGCCTCGGCCTCCGCCGTAACCACCGCGGCCACCGCCGCCTCCGCCTTCGCGGCGCGGCCGGTCGGCCTTGGGACGCGCTTCGTTTACCGTCAAGTTACGGCCTCCGAGGTTGGTGCCGTTCAGGGCTTCCATGGCCTTGGCTGCCGACTCGTCGTCGGTCATCTCCACAAAGCCAAAGCCGCGCGGCTGTCCGGTGTCGCGATCGGTAATGATGCTGACCTTGTCGACCGCGCCATAGGCTTCGAACAACGAGCGCACCTGGTCTTCAGTCGCGTCGAATGACAGGTTCCCAACATAGATGTTCTTCATGGCTCCTCGCTTTCCGGTGGGGGGCGGCTGGCGGACCTCATCGTCCGCGCGCGGCCGGGTTGGGTTAGTTACGACTAAAGACTCTTCGAACCGCCTGCGGGTAAAACAAAGAGGGCAGCAAGCCTGCCGCCCTCGTTTGTGTTTTTTGGCTTAGAGAACCTGAACGTTCTCTGCCTGCCATCCCTTGGCGCCCCGCTTCACTTCGAAGCTGACCGCCTGGCCTTCTTGCAACGAACGGAAACCGTTCGACTGGATGGCCGAAAAATGAACGAATACATCTTCGCCGTTCTGGCGTGAGATAAAGCCAAAACCTTTGGCATCGTTAAACCACTTGACTGTTCCTTGTTCCATTGGGTGTTTCAATTTCCTTATGCTTAAAGATCGCGCTGAAAGATCGGAAGGTTACCGGCAGAAATCGCTCAGTACAAAAGGAGGGATTGGCTGCTAGACGCGCCGCTCGTACAAACGCACTACTATTGTATAGCATTTTGTTGCATTCTCCATGCAACAAATGTGTTATGCATGCACGAAATTCTGCGTCCCACGAAAGTCAAGCGTTGACATGGCCCCAACGAGCGAGGTGCATCACCGCTTTTGTGGTGAGACATCTCGCCCGCGTAGTATCACGCCAGGTCGAACACCAGGAACTCAGCCTGACCATTGCCGCTATCGCTGCTCAAACGCAGCTTCGATTCTCCGCTGATCGCCGCGCCATCGCCCTTTGTCAACTTTGTGCCGTTGATGTCAAGTTCCCCGCGCACCAATTGTACCCAGGCATGACGGCCACGCTCCAACCCAAGTTCCAGCGACTTGCCGCTATCCAGCACTGACGCGTACACGCTCGCATCCTGGTTGATGGTGGTCGAGCCCTCGCGTCCATCGTGCGATGCGATCAGCCGCAATTGGTTCCGCT
>DATJWJ010000147.1:0-34153 GCA_035501355.1 Bryobacteraceae bacterium
GCGCGCGCAGTTGTCTGAGAGACGCATCGCCGAACAGCAGCGCGGTGCTCAGAACTTGGCCTCACTGCCCGACGAGTCTGCAATTGAGACCATCGTCGACTGCGCTTTCTGGGCCGGCCTCAAGCGTGAGGAGCGTTATCCTCCTCGCGTATCGCTTGCGTTTCTCTCACCAGCGGAAACGCATCTTCCGCTTATCTTCGAACGGCCGCTTCCATTGACCCCTGAAGTCCTCACACGGCTCGCGCCTGCTGTGGAACGTCCAGGAATCCATCTGGGGGTGTGGCGCGAAAACGAAGAGTTCCATATTTGGGGGGCAACTCGAACGCTGCCAGGACTCTGTTTCGTAGTGGAGGTGGTTGATCCCGGCCTGCTGGTGATCAAGCGTAGCCGGGCCCGGGAATCCGCCAAGTTTGTCAACATCGCGGTACTGGAAGGCGATCAGATCAAAATCCTGGACAATCAAGTCCTCGGTCTGTCAAACTCTCCGGCTATCGTCAATTCACTACTCGGCTTGGATTCGCCGGGTTCTTCACCGGACTTCCTGAGTATTGTGATACAACTCTCCGTCTCGATGCGAGCACATGGCCGAGGCGGGTCGGCTCTCATTGTTCCCCACGGCACGGAGGCGTGGCGCGAATCGATTCTTGGGCCTACGCCCTATTCCGTCAGGCCACCATATTCGGAGCTCGTTGGGCTGCTTCATGAATTACAAAATGAGAGCCCGCCACGGCAAGCCCAAGTGGCGCTCCGCAGAGCGATCGAAGCGGTAGCGGGTTTGACAGCCGTAGACGGCGCCATGGTGCTTACGGATCGGGGCGACGTGCTCGCGTTTGGCGCCAAAATAGGACAGCGAGATGGATGCGGGCGAGTTGAGCACGTAATCGACACTGAACCGGTTGAAGGAACGGTCGCCCGCCTGGTCCATCCCGCGCAACTCGGCGGCACTCGACATCTGTCGGCTGCGCAGTTCGCACAGGATCAGACCGATTCTGTCGCTATGGTCGCGTCGCAGGATGGGCGCTTTACGGTTTTCGCGTGGATGCCGTTGAAAGCTACCGTTCACGCCTATCGCGTGGAAGCCTTGCTGCTGTAGGTTCCCGGATCGGAGCCGCCCGTCCCCGGGTCAAGAAATGGTGGGATTCAAGAGTGTATACTTCAACCACGGAAGACAAATTCCGGAAACTTCATCTTCGAGGAGCGACCCATGCAGTCGAAAAAACCTAATCGCAGGGGATTCCTAAGAGATGGCGCCGCGTTGGCCGGTCTGGCCGCGGGCGGCGCACGGCTCGCCAACGGCCAAACACAAGGAGAGCCCGCCAAGAAAATCGACCAGCTGATCGCTTATGGCGAGCGCTCCCGCTTCGTCACTTCGGTGCGCGTGCCCGTGGTTGACAGGCACTCACCGGATGAATTCGGCCTCACGTTTCATGTCTTGACACCGCTTCAGGATTCGGTCGGTATCATCACACCTTCCTCGCTCTTCTACACGGCGACACATCGCGGCGCCTTTGTTCCCGACATCGATCCCAGGGAGCATCGTCTCATGATCCACGGGATGGTGGACCGGCCGTTGGTTTTCAGCATGGACGAGTTGAAGCGTCTTCCGTACGTGAGCCGAGTTCATTTTGTCGAGTGCCTGGGAAATCGCTCCCGCGCGTCGCACAAGACCGTTCAGGAAACTCACGGATTGACGAGTTGCGCCGAATGGACCGGCGTGCCACTGTCCTTGCTGCTCAACGAGGCCGGCGTGCAGAGCGGGGCGTCCTGGATCGTCGCGGAGGGCGCCGAGGAGGTGAAGGGCGCCTCCAGCATCCCCCTCGCCAAGGCCCTGGACGACTGCCTGCTGTGCTACGGGATGAACGGCGAGCCGCTCCGCCCGCAGCAGGGCTTTCCCCTGCGGTTGATGGTTCCCGGCTTTGAAGGAATTTATCAGATCAAATATCTGAGGCGAATCAAAGTGGTCGACCAGTATTACATGACCTATGACGACTACGGGCACATCAATCCGGACCGGAAAGCGGCCGCGCTAACTCACCAGATTGGGCCGAAGTCGGTCATCACTTTTCCTTCCGGCGGCCAGAAGTTGACGGGCCCCGGCTTTTACGAAATCAGCGGCCTGGCGTGGTCGGGCGCCGGCGCCATCCGCGGAGTCGAGGTTTCCACCGACGGCGGCCACAGTTGGAAGAATGCTGAGCTTCGATCTCCCACCCATCCGATGGCGCATACTCGATTTGGCTTTCACTGGAACTGGGACGGAAAAGAGTGTGTGCTCATGTCGCGCTGCACCGACGAACTGGGCACCGTTCAACCAACACGGGCCGACATCGCGAAATATTGGAACCAGCAAGTGGACAAAGTCCGGATTCAAGGCGCCGACAATTCCGTGCAGCCGTGGAAGGTTTTGAGCGACGGGAGCGTTCAAAATGGGCTTGCCTAGGCTGCTCTTCGTTACAGCGACCTTGTGGATTTGCCAGAGCGCCTGGACGCAGTCGCCCACCTATGGCCTGGGGAGAACTCCGAGTGCGCAAGAAATTCGCGCCTGGGACATCTCCATCAGCCCCACTGGAAAAGAGCTTCCGGCCGGGCATGGCACAGCTAAAGAAGGCGCGGCGCTCTACGTCCGTAAAGGATGCGCGGGATGCCACGGCCCGAAAGGGTCATCCGGGGGACATGCTCCCACATTAATCGCAGGCACTCAGATACCGGCTACGGTGCCGTGCCTCGCCCCTTGCGTCAACGACTCAAACGCCATGGCGATTCATTCCCCCTTTGCGACGACCATATGGGATTACATCAATCGCGGCATGCCGATTGGAAAAGAAGGCACGCTCACTCCCAACGAGGTTTACTCCCTCACTGCCTTCCTGCTGTACAAAAACGGAGTCATAAAAGAAGACGAGGTGCTGGACCAACAGAGTCTGCCCAAGGTCAAGATGCCGAATCGCAATGGATTCGCGCTGCCTCCGGAGTGGAAACCCGGGACGCCCAGACTTCAGGGTTACCCCTAATCCGATTCCTTATCAGGCCGGGGTTAACAGCAACGCCACACTAATCCCGATAAACACCTCGGCGCACCGAGGAAAGGCGATCTGCCACGGAGAACCCGCCCCGCGGAATTAATAGCACAACCGCCAGCGTACGCACGGAATGCGCCATCACCGGCCATGCCGGCCGCTTGAACGCACCCCATCCATCCCTCTTAGTTGTCGGCAACTTCGCCACCGAATGCTACAGCGACTCCACCACCATGAACTGTTCGAATTTTCCATCGGCTGCGACGTACACGTTCAGCCGAACCGTCTTCTTTGCGAATTCCGCGCGGTAGCTGCGGTGCGTCATTCCGCCTCGGAGCTGTTCGGCGGAGCGCGTAACGGACTTCAGCGGGCCAAGATTTGCGAGCGACGTCCGGATATCGCGCAGTGCTTCCGGCGTGAAGTAGCTGCGTGCATTCTCGGTAAACTGATCGGGTTGGATCTTGCCTTGGCGCAAACCCTCCAGCACCGCCCGAACGCGCGCCGTATCCGCGGGAGACTCCTCCGGCTGATTCGGAAGGAAGACCAACTGCGCGAGCTGATCCGCCACCGGCCCGGTGATGCTGATTCCGTCTTCGTTCGACAGCACAATGATGGCTCCGTTGCGCGTGGGGAACATCTCATCGAGCGCCAGAAAGCCCGATACCTCGCCTCCATGCGAGAGCATCGGAATGCCGTGGAAATCGCCGAGGCTCAGTCCCAGTGCGTAGTGAGTAAGGTCGCCGTTCTTGAGACGAATCTCGTGAGTGAACTGCTCGTAGGAAGCGGGCGACAACAGCTTGTGTTGCAGGAACGCGATGTCCCACTTGGCGAGATCTGGCGCGGCCATACAGAGCTCGCCCGCGCCGTCGTACCAGCCTCGGGCTTCGCGCCCTACCGGACGCGGCGGGCCCAGTGCGAATCGAGTATATGGGGTCGCATCCGCGGCCGTTCGATCGTTGCAGTCGCCAGCCGACGACATGCCCAGCGGATTGAGAATCATCTCGCGCAGGAACTCGACCAGCGGTTTACCCGAGACCTTCTCGACGATAGATCCGGCCAACACATATCCCGTGTTGCTGTACTGCCAGCGTGTGCCAGGATCGAAATTCAGCGGCTTTTTGGCCCATTTGTCGAGTATCGCGGCCGGGGTTGTGGGATGGGTCCATTCGGGGATGAGATAATCCTGCGGCGCATAGTCTTCATAGCCGGACGTGTGCGATAGCAACTGACGAATCGTGATCTGGTTCGCTTGCGTTAAATCGGGATAGTATTTCGAGACCTTGTCGTCGAGCGAGAGCTTGCCTTGTTCCTGGAGGAGCAGGAGCGCGGCCACAGTGAACTGTTTGCTGATGGAGCCGACCGCATAGCGCGTGCCCGGTTCGGCGTTGCGGTTGCCGGCTAGATCCGCCTTGCCGAATGCCTGGGCAAAGACGACCTTCGCATCTTCAATTATGACCACCGAAACACTGGGCGCGCCGGTCTTCTTCAAAGCATCCGCGATATCTGCGGACGCTTTTTGGTCCCACGGCGTTTGCGCCAGAAGAGGCATCGCGAGAAGCAGCGCCAGCGAACAACGTTTTGAAGGCTCCATGGATTGATTATGACCGATGGCCAAAAAATCAGTCATAAATCGAATGCCCGGCGTGGGACATGAAACCCACACGGAGGTTGCCCTCCAAAGGATTTTAAGTACCGATTAACATGTTGTGAGTTGCATTTCTGGAAAGTGGATCTCTATAAGTACCGAGGGCGCTCGGCATCCGGTCCGGGCTGAGTCTTAACCGTACTTGAGGTCGGTGCTCTGTCCGACCTCGATAATGTAACCGTCAGGATCGCGGATGTAGCAGCGCGTCTCGCCGTACTTGGGGATCGGCTCGGTGATGAACTCGGCTCCCCGACTTTTCCATAATTTATAGCAGGCTTGAATGTCCGCGACGCGAATATTCATAAAGCCGTTGATGTGATTCGGGTCGGGGACGCTAAGCGTTACCGTCGGCTTGTCGGGGGTCGGCCCGCCCCCGGGGTTGACAAGGAGCCGAGGCATGAAGAGTTGGTGCGGGCGGAGGGACTTGAACCCTCACGGACCTTGCGGTCCAACGGATTTTCTTGCCCGCTACGGCTTTCGCCGCCCCTGCTGTCTTCGGCAAGGTTTGGGGTCTGGACTATCCCTTCACCGTATCCGGATTTGGCTCCGGGTCTCAGGTGCTGCCCGTCTAGTCTCTACACCTTCCCGGCCGTTTCGGGTCGGGCTTGGCTCGGGATCGCCATGTTATAGGGTTCCCCGAATTTGAGCAGTTCTGCATCGCCGGTTTCCCAGCGAGCACTCAAGTTTGCGCTTAAGTCCGATGCGTCTGCCGATTCCGCCACGCCCGCGTGGCATAAACAAGTTAGCACGAAACATAGCTTGCCAAATCGGACTTTTAAGTCCCACGCAAATTCGGTCACAAAACACTTTGCAGCAGCCAGCTTTCGTACTTGCCGTGGGAGTAAAATGGTCAGACTCTATGTTGTCGGCGCTCAAGCAAGCGGGGTTCCCAGGTGTCTGCGCGCGGGCTTGCTTTACGGTATTCCTGGTTCTTAGCCCTCCGGTCTTCGGCCAGTCCGGTCAAACTCAAACGGCCGGAAACAAATCCGAACTCAGCTCTCACGATGCTCCGGCTACATTTCGTGCCCGCGTCAATCTGGTTATGGTGCCGGTGGTGGTCCGCGATCGCCATGGGCACGCGCTCGGCACGCTAAAGCAAGAGGATTTTCAGCTATTCGACAAGGGAAAGGCGCAGATCATTTCGAAATTCTCGGTTGAAAAGGCTGGCGCGAAGGTGGTCAGCTCGGCCATTCAGGTCCCGCCCCCGGCCGAGGACGGCGATCGCGCCAAGCCGGTTGAAAACACGGCCGCTGCCATTCCCACGCGGTTCGTCGCCTACCTGTTCGACGACGTGCATCTCGGTTTTCCCGATCTGGCCCAAGCTCGTACCGCAGCCATGCATTACCTGACCGCGTCGTTTCAGCCCACGGATCGCGCCGCGATTTACACCACATCCGGTCAAGGCATGCTCGATTTCACCGACGATCTCGCAAAGATACGCGAGGCATTGGATCGCGTCCAGCCGCACAGCAAGGCGATACCGGCAGGCTCCGATTGCCCGGACATGACTTACTATATGGCTGACCTCATTCAGAACAAAAACGATCCGGATGCGTTGAAGGCAGCCGAACAGGACGCGATCCTGTGCGCGGGCATCATCGTGCCCACCGGAGCTGGCGGAGGAGGAATGGCGGCGCTCCAACAAGCCGAGCCGCTGGTCAGAGGCGCCGCGGCCCGTGCGCTGAACCTCGGTGAAAGCGACACCCAACTGGCGCTAAGCGTGCTGAAAAACGTCATCCGCCGAATGGCGGCGGTCCCTGGACAGCGTAGCATCGTACTCGTCTCGCCGGGATTTTACGTGCCCCTCGACTATCGTAGCGACGAAGGCGACCTGCTGGAACAGGCCATCCGCGCGAATGTGATCATCAACTCGCTGGACGCACGGGGCGTCTATGTCACAATACCGGGCGGCGATATCAGCGAGCGGACGCAGAGCACCAGCATGCTAATTCAACGGGATCAGTACCGGCGAGAAAGCGATCTGATGGCTTCCGGCACGCTGGCCGAACTGGCGGACGGTACGGGTGGCACGCTTTTTAATAACAACAATGACCTGGAGCAGGGTTTCGTGCGGGTGGCGCAAGCGCCCGAGTTTATCTACCTGCTGGGTTTCTCTCCGCAGAATTTGAAGTTGGACGGCTCCTATCACGCCTTGAAAGTGACTTTGAAAAGCTTGAAGGATGCCACCTCGCAGGCGCGCCGCGGATATTACGCGCCGCGGCACGAAATCGATCCCGCCGAGCAGGCCAAAGAAGAGATTCGCGAAGCTGTTTTCTCGCGTGAGGAGATGTTGGATATACCGCTGGATGTGGAGACGCAGTTCTTCAAGCCGAGCGACATAACAGCCACTCTGGCGGTACTCGCCAAAGTCGACATCCGGAAGTTGCCGTTTCGCAAGGCCGACGGGCGCAACAACGACGATCTGACGGTGGTCTCCAGTGTGTTCGACCGCAATGGCAACCTCATCAAGGCCATTCAAAAAATTCTCGAGATGCGGCTGCGGGACGAGACCCTGGAGAAGCGGGCCGCGGGGGGAATCACTCTGAGAAGCAACTTCGACCTGACGCCTGGAAGCTACGTAGTCCGAGTTGTCGTACGAGACGCCGAAGGTCAGATGATGGCGGCGCGCAATGGCGTGGTGGAGATTCCTTAGGGAGGGTAAAATCGTGGGCTTTCGAAAAACAAGCATGCTCGTGCTGCTCCTCGGCATTTCTGGTGGTTTGCTGCGCGCGCAGCAAGCGGCGCCGGCCGATTCCGGAAGCGTGATTCGTGCCGAGACCCGATTGGTCCTGGTCGACGCCGTGGTAACCGACAAGAAAGGCGGCTACGTTCGCGATCTCACGGTCAAGGATTTCAAGGTGTGGGAGGACAACAAGGAACAGAGCATAAAGAATTTTTCGTTTGAAGCCGACCCCGCTTCGCCCTTGAACTCGCAGCCGCGCTATATGGTCCTGTTCTTCGACAACTCCACGCTCGATTTTGGAGATCAAGCTCGCGCACGTCAAGCGGCGGCCCAGTTCATCGAAGCCAATGCCGCGCCCAATCGGCTGATGGCGATCGTCAATTACGGAGGAGCCATCCAGATCGCACAGAACTTCACCGCCGACGCCGCGCGTCTGAAGGCAGTTGTGACCGGGGTTTCGGTTCCCTCCATCACCGTGAATGCTTCCGACATCCCTGGCGGACCCAGGCTCTCCGGGATGGCGGGCGGCTTCGGAGCTCGCGATGTCATTCTGGCGCTCCGAACGATGGCCAAGAACCTGGCCGCGGTGCCGGGCCGGAAGACACTGATCCTGTTGACGGGCGGCTTCCCATTGAAAGACCCGGACCTGATCAGCGAGATTACTGCGACCATTGAAGCTTGCAACCGGTCCAACGTTGCCATCTATGCGATCGACGTCCGGGGCCTGGTGGCGCCCAGCGGTTCATTGTTCCCGGCTCCGGCCGGCAGCGCTTCCCCGCTGGCTGCGTTCCTGCGGCCTGCGTCGTTCATGCCAGGATCGATGGCCTTCTTCGCACCGCAAGGTGCCCACGGCGGCGGTTCACCGGGCGGAGGAGGTGCGCCTCGAGGACCAGCACCCGGCAGGCCCATCGGGTCCCCGGGCGGCGGAGGAGGCGCGCCTCGAGG
Source organism: Bryobacteraceae bacterium (assembly GCA_035501355.1). Taxonomy (GTDB): domain Bacteria; phylum Acidobacteriota; class Terriglobia; order Bryobacterales; family Bryobacteraceae; genus Palsa-89. Next base: position 8,288 of record DATJWJ010000147.1, read on the forward strand.
ACCAGCACCCGGCACGCCCGGCCGCGGCGGCGTCGGCACTCCTACCCGAGGAGCAATCGGTACGCCCATAAATCCAGGCCTGATCAATAACCCCTTTAACCAGGCGCGCAACCTGCTTCCGAAATTTCCCGACGATCCATCCCTGAATCAGGACATGATGCACGTGCTCGCCGAGGGGACCGGCGGCTTCGTCATCAAGAACACCAACGACCTGCTGTCCGGCTTTCAAAAGATCGCGAGCGAGCTCAACGAATACTATCTGCTCGGCTACACGCCGCCTGAATCGGAAGAGGGGAGCTGCCACACCCTGCGCGTGAAGATCGAGCGCAGTGGAACCAATGTGCGCGCCCGCACCGGTTACTGCAACGCCCGTCCGCGGGACCTGCTCGCCAAAAATCCCGTGGCGAAGCAGTTGGAGAACCGCGCCGCCGCCGAGCAGACCGGCAACATCGGCGCGTCCATGCTCGTTCCGTTCTTTTACACGGCGCCGAATCAGGCGCGTGTCAATGTCGCCCTGGAGATCGCGCCTGGCTCCATGAAATTCGATAAGCAAAAGGGCAAGCTACATTCCGAGATGGATATTCTCGGCATCGCCTACAAATCCGACGGCTCGGTGGGGGCCCGCTTCAGCGACACAGTAAAACTCGACTTCGAGAATAAGAAGGAGGCGGAGGCCTTCAGCGAAAAGCCCTACCATTACGAAAACCAGTTCGACATCGCGCCGGGTCAATATCGGCTCAAAGTTGTTTTCAGCTCGGGCGGCGAGAGCTTTGGGAAGATCGAGAAGCCGCTGGTGGTGGACTCCTACGACGGCCAGAAATTCAGCATGAGCGCGATGGCGTTCAGCACCGACTACCGGGCGGCTTCCAGCATGGGAAGCGATCTGGACGCTTTACTCATCGAAGACCGGACGCCGCTGGTGACCCAGGGCGTTCAAATGATCCCGACCGGGTCGAACCGGTTCAAGAACACCGATAAGCCGGCAGTCTACTTTGAACTCTACGAACCGCTGCTGACGGCCGCCGAGCCTCCCAAGGAGGTCGCGGTCGCGCTTCAACTCCAGGTGATAGACGTGAAATCCGGCGAGCAAAAAAGCGACTCGGGGCTATACCGGATTCCCGTGCCGGAGAAAAAAGGCAATCCGGCCATTCCGACGGGGGTGCAGATTCCGGTGGCATCGCTTACGCCGGGCACCTACCGGCTCATTATGAGCGCGCTGGATAGCGCAGGCAGCAAAACGCAGCGCTGGGCCGATTTTGAGGTGCGGTAGGACGCTCGGCCATCTACACGTTTTCTCGGCGGCGGGTGTTACCATTCCGATTTAATGTTCCTCCCGGTTGCCACTCAGGCGCTACTTCTCATCGTCGTCTTGGTGGCCGCTTTCTACGATTTGCGTTATCGGAGGATTCCCAACTGGCTGGTACTGGCGGGGTTGCTGCTGGGGTTGGGAATCAATGCCTTTCTGTTCGAGTGGCAAGGGCTGGCGCGGTCAGGGGAAGGGATGGGGCTGGCGCTGCTGATCTATTTTCCCTTGTATCTCCTGCGCGGCATGGGCGCCGGCGACGTGAAATTGATGGCGGCGGTGGGCGCTATAGTTGGTTGGGCCGCGTGGCTCGGTATTTTCTTCCTGACCGCAATTGTGGGAGGCATCGCCGCGGTCGCGCTGCTGGCTAGCAGGCGCCAGTTACGCCGTGGATTTTCAAACGCCGGCTACCTGGTGGTGCAGCTTCTTTCGTTCCGGCCGCCCTACGCGCGGCGCGAGGAGCTGGACGTCAAGAGCGAGAAGGCGGTGACGCTTCCGCACGGCGCCGCCATCGCCTGGGGATCGTTGCTGTTTCTCGGCGCGGCTTGGATTTGGGCGCCGCGGTAAGTGCCGTTGCCAGGTACTACTAGGCCTATAACTAATTCGTTCGGCTCTGATTGCAATAAGGTGTACACTTACTATATTGCATCGAATAATCGATAAGTTGATGGGTCATTCTTTCCGCCGAAGCCGCGCCTCGGGCTCAGGAGCGGACTCCGGCGGTCTTAAGATCAGCACTTACTCGATTCAGGGCCCAACTTTAGGAAAGGTCACACCGAAGCAGTCCGATATTTTCGACCTGGTGCTCGGGATCTTGGTTATCGGGATTTCGATGGCTATTGGGGTGAAATGGAATCCGGCGGGTCTTGCGGACCGTGGATCATCCTGGTTTGGAGAGGCGGCCCGCGTAGCGCGCTCTGTCCTTCCGGAGCCCAGCCAGGCCCCGCAGCCGGCAATCGAATATTTCGCACACGTGGACGTTCCGGCCGCGCCCATTCGAGTAGCGCCCGCGGTCATGACGGAGCAGGCCCGCGCAGCACGCTTTCGCGGAACGGTTTCAGTGATAGTCTATGTGGACTCGCTTGGGGTGCCGAGGCAAATGGAGCCGGCCTCGCCGGTGCCATTCGGGTTGGGCAACGCGATCCGGCTGGCGGTTTTTCAGTGGCGCTTCCGGCCGGCGCAGCGGGGCGGCGTTGCCGTGGCCGCCAAGACTGCGGTGGAAGTCCCTTTCCAATAAAATGACGCTACCCGGTTTTAGTAGTCCTATAAGTTAACTGCATCCGTTAACTGTCGGTACAACTCATTAATAAGTAGTACCAGAACGAACGTTCTAACTGTCAAGACTCGATGTATACTTACTCGAACGGGTAGGTGTACTTATGAAAACATCTCTACTTACTGCTGGAATTATCGCTCTGGCCTGTGTTGCTATGCCAGCGTTGGCGAATGGCGTGAGCATTTGTGACGGCGTAGCGGGAAATCTCGTACAGAACTGCGGATTCGAGAACGGTGCTTTTACGGACTGGACGCTCACCAATCCGGATGGAGGCGGGGCTGCCGATGTAAACACTTTAGTGGAAGCCAACAGCTTCAGTCCGCCAGGTGGGAACAGCGGTCTGTTTTATGCTTTGCTCGGTGACAATCTAGCTGACCCAACCACGATTTCGCAAACATTCAGCGATGCAGCGGGCTCAACGTTGACGTTCAGCTTCTATCTCAGCACGGATGGTTATTCATCCGAGATCTTTCAGGCTGAGTTCAATGGAAACGTGCTGTACTCTTTGCCGAGTGGCCCCGCCCAAGGATACACGCTCTATTCCTACAGTGTGACAGGCACTGGCTCCGACACGATCTCGTTTGTCGAACAAGATGTCAACCCAACTGGAAATATGGGACTTGACGACGTGTCGGTGGTGGATCCAGTAGCCACACCTGAACCTTCTTCGCTGGTCTTCCTTGCGGGCGCTCTGAGCGCGATCGTTTGGAAACGTTATCGACGCAGCTAATGGTTAGTTACTCTACCAGAGTAACTACTCGTCGCGTCACACTGGTAGGCGGCATCGTAACTCGAATCTGTCCGCCGTTCATCGATACAGCGCCTGTAATGATTTGTATAGGTCCCTGAATGTTACCGCCGCCGGTTTGGAGAAAGGCGCCTCTGGGCTGATAGACTACGCCCTGGAGTCCCGTTCCTGAATTCGCCTGCAACGTCAAAGCTTCCATGCCGGCTACATGCCCGTTCTCCAGGCACGGATTATCGATGTTTCCGCAACTAACATTGACGTTGCCATTTGCCGTATAGGCAATCGTCGAATTGGCTTGATCCTGCCACAGAACGACGCCATCGAATGGACCCAAGGTGAATGAGAGGTTGGACAAAAGATTCGCCGGAAGGTTCTTGGCAACCAATCCGGTAACCGCCGCGCCGGAACTGTCGGCATTGGCCAGCAGAGTCGTGGAGCCGAAGTTCAGCAAGCCCGTTGTCGCCGCGTTGATGAGCATCGAATTACTGGCGATCTGAACACCGAGATTCCGATAGAGGTCCCCGTTTGTGTTGGTGCAATTGCCGCCGACGCCGCTGCATGTGATGGCACTGCTGCTGCCGGTCAGGACCAAGATAGTGCCTGCTGTGCTGCAAGTGGACGGGTTTGGGCAAGAAACGAGCGAGTCGAGAAATGCACCGCTGGGCGCGTTGAAATCCATTCCCGTCGGTCCTCCTCCTACCATAACGAACTCGCCCGCGCCCATAGTTAGTTTTGCGCCGGAGGCGATGCTCAATCCGCCATAGAACAGAAAACAGCCAAACGTACTGCCGCTCGAAGGGTAACAAGTTGGTGATGAATCGCTGAACGTAGTATTGTTTTGCAGCGTGATCTGAGTTCCAGCTAGAGTCGCAGAAGAACCGATGGTGCAGGCCCCGCAATTTATGGCCACATAGTTTCCTGATGGATACGGCGCGGTGATAAGCGACGCTATTGTAAGCGTCGAACTAATAAGGTAGACGCCGTTCGTTGGATTTCCACCAACTACGCCGTAAGTTGGCAGAGCAGCGGCTGCCACTGCACCGCTCGGCAGCACGGGTGGAGGCACATCCCGGTAAGGATCGAGAAACTGCCCTGAATCTCCAACCTGGGTGATGGGCGACGCGCCGAGCCCAGATGCATTACCGGGGCTCACGATTGTTACCGGCCCATTTACCGTAACTCCGGAGCCCGCATTCGCAGCTTGTGAAGAAATTACAACCCCGCTGGCGACCGTGATCTGTCCAGTGCCTCCGATATCGACGCCTTGACTGAGCCCAGAGGAAGCTATAGTATCGTTTTGCCGATTCAGAGTATGCAGCGCGCCGTTGGTCGGCATCGGAACAATAGCCGCGGTGGAGCGCGCACTCGATATGCCGGTAGGGTTTCCTAAGACGGCTGAGAACAATTGCGGAATGATTTGAGTCGCGCGAGCAGTCACCCAGAAATACGCCGTAACTCCCGGCAAGGTCTGAATCGTGCTTGGGACGACCCCCAGAGTCGTCACCGATGATGAGACCCCTGAGGTTAATCCCGCTGTGCCTCCGAAACCGGATTGCTGGGCATATTCACAGCCATTGGAGATGCCTCGATTCCCCCCCTCGCTCGCACATCCTCCCGAAACGCTCAGCACCTTAGGCTGAAACTGCTGCGTTTGACCCACCTGGCTCAGCACCACATGCGCGGCAGCCAGCGCGCCGGCGTCCGCGGAGGCTTGCGCGGATTTCTTCACGAAGTATGACCATCCAAGGTCCACCGCAAGGCCGAGCAATCCGCACATGGCGAAGAGCGCGAGAGTAACTAAGAGGATCGCCTGTCCGCGGCGTCCATGAGATCGATCGCGCATATTAGTACTGCATGACCTCCGAAGCTTTTGCAGGGAAAGTGAACGACGGGAAAACTGTGCCGCTCTGGGCGCCTGGCCAGAACATCAGGATGCTGGATTGAAACGAAAAGCTCGCGTTGATGGAAATCACCTGTCCAGCCTGATTGTCCAGGATGGTGTTGCCGCCGCTGTCGGTTTGCGGATTATAAAATGTGCCGCCGGGCGGCCAATTGCCGGTGCTCGGACATTGGTCGGCTGTGGCGGTTATGTCGGGCTGAGTCGCCGAATGAAAAGTGAGGGTAACTTGACTTGGAATGAGTCCCGGTCCTTGCTGAATGATGTATTGGCAGATCGGCATGAGTGGCAGTGACCCGGTCCCGCCGAGGGAGACTTGATTCGGACTATTCTGCCCGCGCACCACCGCGTAACGCACGCCTTCCTTCACCGCATATGCGAGGGTGTGATAAAGCCACATGCCGCGGGCCATCTCAAAGGTGGATATAAGGACGCAGAGCAGCGGAATCGCCACTAGGGTAAACTCGATGGTCGCGTTGCCGCGCCGTTGATTCCTTCGTCCCACGCTAATAGTCCGCGGATGGATCGATTTTCATTTGCCATTTCCGATCCACCACGAAAGAAGGCGGCAGCACGCCTGGAATCGGGATCATCGTGAGCGTCGTGTATTGCACGTCCACCTGGGCGGCGTCGGAACCGTCTTCGCTCGCTGGAACAGTTCCTGCGTTTAGCAGGGTGGTGTTCACCACTAGCGGCGCCGCCTGGCAGTTGGTCTGAACGTTTCTTCCATAGGCGGTCCAGGTCATCTCGCTCAGCACGATGGCGCACGCGTCGATTTGGTCGGTAGCCGCCACTTTACTTCGAGAGGTCAGCAGCGTGGCGGCACGGGCGGCGTTCTCCACCGAAATCAGCGCATAGGCATAGAAGCCGAAGTCCAGCACGCCCACGAACAGAAAAAAAATCCAAGGCGCCAAAAGGGCTACTTCGATGACCGCATTTCCGGCACGGTTTCCTCGGATGGTTGCGCGCATGCTCAGGTCGGCTCCGAAAGCAGGCTAGAAGCAGGAACGAAAACGTTCTTCAACGCCGGCTCATCCGAGTGGCCGTCCCCGGCGGGCGAGGCGGACTTCAGGCCCAGCAGGGCAAGCTCGAAGCGGTCGCGCACCCCGACCTTTTCGAACAGGCGCGAAAGATAAACCTTGACCGTGCCCTCCGAGATTTCAAGCACGCTGGCGATCTCCTTGTTCTTCAGGCCCTGGGAAACCAGCGTGATGAGCTGCTGCTCGCGGCGCGATACGCGCACGGTACGGCCGCTGAGAAACGTGTCGGTGAGCGTCTTTTCGAACCACAGCTCGCCTTCCTGCACGCAGCGGATGCACTTCAAGATCATTTCCGCCGGCAGGCTCTTGCGAAGGATGCCACGCACGCCACACTCTTTGGCGCGGAAGGCGGACTCGGGCGCCACTTCATGCAGCCACAACACGACACGGGAGAGCGACTCGCGCTGCAGCGTGTGCAAAAGGCCCCAGTCGATGAGGCCGTCCACGGAAAGCAATATTACGTCCGGCTTGATTGCCAAAACGTGTTTGGGCAGCGCCGCTAGCTCGGCTACAATCGATACGCGAAACTCGCCGGGACACGAGTCCACCAGTGAGGTGAAAGCCATCGCATTCAGCGGCTCCGTAGTGTAGACGACCAGCGAAATCACTCCGTCAACTCCTGTAAGTCTGAAGCGTCCATCGCCGGTCAGCGAGCGCGCAGTGAAGCTCTCCACATCCCCACTGGTTTTCTACAACTGTTGGCTTATTGTAAGCGGAGTTCGGTGGGAAAACAAGTTTGTGCGGTACCTATACCCTAACCTTGGTTAACGGTACCCTGTTATCCTTCGCAGCCTTGTTACCAACTTAGTAATCAGCTTAAAGTTCTAACTTCAGCAATGGAACGAAGGCGTGGGGTGCGGTATGAAATGCGGCTGAGTTGTCGTCTAAAACGGCACGGCAGTTGCGATGCGGTGGAGGCGACCACTGTGAACTTGGGCCGGCTAGGCGCTCTGGTGGTAACAGGGAAGCCGGTTCATTTCACTACCAAGCTAATCCTCCGCCCCGGCGATCCAGTCCTGCTCGAAGTAACCCTGCCAGCGCATCAAAGCTTTGGACGGCGGTGCCTTTCTTGCGATGCCGTCGCGGTCCGCTGCGCCAACCAGGACGAAATTAGCGTAGTGGCGCTGCAATTCCAGCGCGTGGAAATTCGCACCCTGCTGGCTGACAGCCCGCCGACGCGCCGCGTGGAGGTCATGTGACGCCGGCGCGTTCAAACGGGCGCGGGGCCGTGCGGCTGCTTCCGTCCCTTACCGACATCGCGTTCCTGATGCCAGCCGTTTTTCTTTTTACGCGCATGCAAGGCGCTAAGTCCATGTTGGGCGATGGGGATACAGGTTGGCACGTTCGCACCGGCGAGTGGATCTTGGCCAACGGACGAGTGCCGCACCAGGACATCTTTTCATTTACTAAGTCGGGCGAGCCCTGGTACGCGTGGGAGTGGCTTTGGGATACCTGCTTTGCATGGCTCTACCATCATGGCGGCATGGCAAGCGTAGTATCGGCCAGTATTTTGGTACTATGTCTGACCTTCGCGTTGCTTTACCGGTTGACACTCCGTCACTGCCGGAATCCGTTTCTGGCCATCGGAGCGACGCTGCTGGCGTGCGCTTGTTCGGCGCTGCATTGGCTGGCCCGTCCGCATTTATTCACGCTGTTGTTTGTTGTGCTTTGGCTCATGATTATCGACCGTGTCTATGAGCGCGGCCCGCGTTGGTTAATGCTGACGCCGTTCTTGATGATCCTCTGGACTAACGTGCATGGCGGATTTCTGGCCGGCTTCATTATTTTGGGCGGCTTCGTGGCCGGGGAAATCTTGCGGGCCTTGTTCACTCCTGAGCTTGCAAGCCGGCGTTTAGCGCTCGATCGGGCGAAGTGGTTCATCCTGGCTGGCCTGGCGTGCGCGGCGGCTACGCTGGTGAATCCCTACGGCTATCATTTGCACGCGCACATCTATAAGTTTTTCTCCGAGCCGTACCATTTCCAAAACGTCAACGAATTTCAGTCCATCAGCTTTCATGAACTGTGGGGATTGTACCTGGAGGTGGCACTTATCCTCGGCGTTCTCAGCGCGCTGTGGTTTGTCGCCAGACGCCGCCAGTTTGTGCCGCTGGTACTGGTAGCCGGTTGGGGACATCTGGCTTTGTACTCCGCGCGCAATATCCCATTGTTTGGGGTCGTCGCGGCCCCGGTGATCGCCCAAGCGCTGGCGGAGATGCTGGAAGGCCTGGAGACCGCGCCCGTGGCGGCTTGGATCAGGCGCATGGCGGCCGGCCTTCGCGAGATTGCCTCCGAGTTCGAAGTAATGGACCGGCCCTGGCGAGTTCATGCCGCCAGCGTGGCGGGCATCGCGCTGATCGCGCTTCTGGTGGGCAGTCCGGCCGCCACCGGAAAGCTGAAGCCGGAATACGATCCAACACGCTATCCCGCGCGGGCGCTCCCCTTGTTGCGCTCGAATCCCTACGCGCGGATCTTCACCGACGACGAGTGGGGCGATTACTTGATCTACCAGCTCTACCCCGGCCACAAAGTATTCGTTGACGGAAGAAGCGACTTCTACGGGCAGGACTTCGAGGAGAAGTACCTGGATTTGATGAACGTGAAGTACGACTGGCAGCAGTATCTGGACCAGTACAGGATCAATACGATCGTGCTCTCGACCACCGCGCCGCTGGCCGGCGCCATCAAGGAGTCGAGCCGCTGGCGCGCGGTATACGACGACACGGTCGCGATAGTTTTTCTGCGAGCAGGGCTCGCCGAACCCGGGGTTTCCATGGAAGCAAGTGGGAAGGCGATAATCCCACGGATCACCAAAGCCGGACCGCCTGTTCTCAGGATGACTCCGGAAAAATCAACGAAAGGAGCATAAGAGCCAAACATGAATCTTCTGAAGAATTTTCTCAGAGACGAACAGGGCCAGGACCTGATCGAGTACACGTTGCTGCTAGCCTTCGTGGCGTTGGCCTCGGCCGCGCTGTTTATCAGCGCCGGTCAGAGCGTCAACACGATTTGGACCATCGCGAACTCGCGGCTGAACAACGCTGCGACAGCCGCGAATACCAGCAGCAGTTAGCGAGCAGCCGGCGAAGTGGAGAATCCGTAGGGGCAGGGCCGCGATGTTCGTGAGCTCGCCACGAAAGCCCTGCTCTATTTTCTTTCCACTGCCCGGCATGAAAGGTGGAGGCGTGAAGAGTTTCCTCGGAGACGAGACTGGCCAGGACACCATCGAATACGCGTTATTGCTGGCGCTGATCGCGCTGGCCGGCGCGGCGATGTTTCTGGGCATGAGCGGCAGTGAGAGTACGTTGTGGTCGGCTGCCAACAGTAACTTAGCGGCCGGGAACGCGGGGAGTTAAGAATGAACAAACGTCTATTATCCGTTCTGGTTTTTGCGCTGGCGATCTCGGCGATCGCAAGCGTGGTATTGTATCGGCTCATTTCCACTAAGCTGGCGGCCAGCGCCAAAGGCTCATCGATGCAAGTCGCGGTGGCGAGCCATGACCTGGTGGTCGGCACGCTGATCAAAGACAGCGACCTCAGAGTGGTGGATTGGAGAGGCCCGGAGCCGAAGGGCGCGTTAGTGAACGCTCCGGACTTGATCGGGCGCGGCGTGGTGGCCACCATCTACGAAAGCGAGCCGATCCTCGATAATCGCCTGGCGCCGAAGGGCGCGGGGGCCGGATTGGCAGCCACGATCCCCAAGGGGATGCGCGCGGTGGCGGTGCGCGTGAACGATGTCGTGGGCGTCGCTGGATTTGTGCTGCCCGGGATGCGCGTCGATATCCTGATCGCGGGCAATCCGCCCGGCGCCGCGACGGGCCTCGGCACTCAGACCCGGACACTGTTCCAAAACATCGAAGTCCTGTCGGCCGGCCAGGATATTCAAAAGGACTCTGAAGGTAAACCGGTGAACGCCCAGGTGGTGAACCTGCTGGTTACCCCGGAGCAGGCCGAGACCCTGAGCCTGGCGAGCAATGAGACTCGGATCCAGTTGGTGCTGCGCAATCCGCTCGATACGGACAACGTGAAGACGCCCGGCACGACAATTGCGAAGTTGTTTCCGGGCGGCGTGGGAGTACGGGAGCCGGGGACCACGAAGCTGAGTGCTCCGCAGTCGAGGCCGCGGCTGGTCGCAGAAACGAAGCCGGTTCCCGCGGTGGCGGCTCCGATTGCGCTGCCGGTCCAGGTGGTGGTGCCGGTGACGGTAGAAGTTATTAGAGGCAGCGCTCGGGACCAGGTGAAGGTGCAGCCCGACAACCGAACCATCAAAGGTCAGTCGGAAGGAGAAACCCGCTAGTGAGCCCCAGGCAGGCAGCGGAGCTCTTTAATTCGATGCAGGAGGTCCGGTGTATCCGCTGAGCGCAGGTATCGTGGTCCATTCGCGGAGCTTGCGGGAGGAACTCGAAGCGTCTCTGCGCGATCTTCCCGTTCGGATCGTGATGGAGCAACCCGAGATTGCCGATCTGGCCGCCCTGGTGAACCGCATGGAAAGAGTGCGGCCGGATGTGGTCTTCCTGGAATTGTCCGGTGCGGGTCAGTCTCTGGACAATGTGGTCGGGAGAATTCGCACCAGCCCGAGCGCGCCCGCGGTCTTGGTTTTGAACCAGACGGCGGATTCCGCGGCGATCCTGGAGGCCATGCGTGCCGGAGCGGCCGAGTATCTTTATCCACCCATACAGGAACAGGCCCGCGCGGCGCTGCAACGGATCGCCGACACGCGCCAAGCCACGCATCATCCGCTGCACCGGAGCGGACGCAACCTCGGGTTTTTGTCGGCCAAGGGCGGCTGCGGCGCCACCACCATCGCCTGCCACACGGCCATACAGCTTCCCAAAGTCAGCAACTCGAAAGTTCTGCTCGCGGATCTCGATTTCGAAACGGCCATGGCAGGGTTTCTGTTGAAGACGCCGGCCAAGTACAGCGTGGCCGACGCGGCGGTGAACACCGAGCGCCTGGACGAAAATTACTGGAAAGCGCTGGTGACCAATGGCATCCCGGGAATGGAGGTCATTGCAGCCGCGCCACACAACCGTCCGTCGCTGAAGCCGGAGCAACTGCGATTCGTGCTGAGCTTCGCGCGCGCGCAGTATGACTGGGTGCTGCTGGATCTGGGCCGCGGCTTCAATGCCATGGCGCTGGCCACCCTGGATGAAATCGACAAGCTGTTCCTGGTGGCAACGCTCGAGGTGCCGGCTCTGCATCACGCGAAGTTGATGATCGAACGGCTGCTGAACGACGGATATCCCTCCGAGCGTTTACACCTGCTGCTCAATCGCGCGCCAAAGCGTTTTGAGATTACGGTGCGAGAGCTGGAGGGCATGCTGGGCGTAGCAGTATACGCCGTGATTCCGAACGACTACGCGCCGCTCAACGAATGCTATTCGGAGGGAACGATGCTCCCCGCCGGCAGCAATTTGAGCACACATTTTTCCAGACTGGCGCGGAAGCTGGCAGGCGTTCCCGAGCCGGTTGTGCAGCAGAATAAGTTTGCCCAAAAGTTTGCGAAATGGACTGGTGCGTAATGACATCGGCAACGGAAGCGTTACAACGCGAAAACGGCTGGGTGGGGAGGCTGTTCAATCCCCAATCCTACACGCCGGAATACCAGGAGCTGAAGTTCGCGGTGCACCGCAAGCTGCTAGACCGTATCAATCTGGAAGCTCTGTCGTCGGTGGCGAGCGACCGGGTGCGCAATGAAGTGCGTACCGCTGTGTCGCGCCTGGTGGAAGACGAGCGCACGCCGCTCAGCGTAGTCGAAAAGAACCGCCTGATCGATGAGGTGCTGGACGAGGTCTTCGGGCTGGGGCCGCTCGAGCCGCTGCTGGCCGATCCGACCATCTCGGATATTCTGGTCACCACGCCGCGCCTGGTTTATGTAGAGCGCAATGGCAAACTGTATCGGACTCCAGTGGAGTTCAAAGACGATGCCCACCTGTTGCGCATCATCGAGAAAGTGGTGTCGCGCGTGGGCCGCCGGGTGGACGAATCGTCGCCGCTGGTGGACGCCCGGCTCCCCGATGGATCCCGCGTCAACGCGGCCATTCCTCCCGTGGCGGTGGACGGCCCGCTGTTGTCTATCCGGCGATTCGGACGCGACCGGCTGACCGCGGCAGACCTGGTAAACAACCTGACGCTGACCGGCGGAATGATGGACCTGATCGTGGCCTGCGTGCGATCGCGGCTGAACATCGTGATCGCAGGCGGCACGGGAGCCGGTAAAACCACTTTGCTCAACGTGGTGTCGACCTTTATTCGCGACGACGAGCGCATCGTCACCATCGAGGATGCGGCGGAATTGAAGCTCAATCAAATTCATGTAGCGCGGATGGAGACCCGCCCTCCCAATATCGAGGGCGCCGGAGCCGTCAAGATGCGGCAGCTGGTGATCAACGCGCTACGCATGCGGCCGGACCGCATCATCGTGGGTGAGGTGCGCGGCGAAGAAGCGCTGGACATGTTGCAGGCCATGAACACCGGCCACGACGGATCGCTCACCACGGTTCACGCCAATTCAGCGCGCGACGCGATCAGCCGGTTGGAAGTAATGGTGGGAATGGCGAACTCGAATATGAGCATCCAGTCCATCCGGCAGCAAATCAGTTCCGCGGTGGACCTGTTCGTTCAGATCGCGCGCATGAGCGACGGAACTCGCCGAGTAACGGGAATTACCGAGTGCGTCGGCATGGAGGGCGAACTGGTGACCATGCAGGATATCTTCATCTTCGAGAAGAAGGGCGTGAAGGAGAACGGGCGCGTCACGGGAAGATTCCGCGCCACCGGCGTCCGTCCCAAGTTCTACGAGAAGCTCAAGGCGGCCGGCATCGTTATTCCCACCTCGGCATTTCAGACTGTCGTGGAGATCTCCTGAGGATCTATGTCGCAGAGTGTTTTCTTTCTCTTCTTCTGTGTACTGGCGATCGTCCTGGTGGCCACCGCAATCGGCCTGAATTTCATGGAGGCACAGCGCCGGAAACAGGTCAGGGAAATGCTCCGGACCGTGGAAGGCAGGCCGGCCGAAGAGAAGCTCGCCAACATTCTGAATGAGACCGGAGAGAACGAAGATGCCTTGGCGATGGCGATCTCGCGTTCCCCTGGGGCGCAGCGAGTGGAAGAAACGCTGCGGCAGTCCGGATTGAACTGGTCGCCTAAACAGCTGCTCGCGCTGACGGCCGCGGGCGCCCTGGCGGGCTTCCTTCTGGGCTGGCGGTTTCATATCCTGGCGTACTCCTGGTTGAGCTTGCTCGGATTGGGTTTCGCCGGCGCCTCGCTCCCTTATCTGTTCGTGCGACACAAGCGCCGCACGCGTTTTGCCGAATTCGAGGAGCAGTTCCCTGAGGCGCTCGACTTCCTGGCGCGGTCTATGCGCGCCGGGCACGCGTTTTCGATCAGCTTGGAAATGGTGGGGCAGGAATCGCCCGACCCGATGGGAATCGAGTTTCGCACGCTGTTCAACGAGCAGAACCTTGGCGCGCCCTTGGATGTCGCACTGGCCAACCTGGAGCGCAGGCTCCCGCTCGTGGACGTGCGGTTTTTCATTTCGTCCGTTCTGTTGCAGAAGCAGACCGGCGGCAATTTGAGCGAAATACTGACGCGGTTGGCGCACGTGATTCGCGAGCGATTTCAATTGAAGGGCCAGGTAAAGGCGGCCAGCGCGCATGGCAGATTGACCGCCACGATCCTGACTCTAATGCCGCTGGCGCTGCTGATGGGGCTGCTGGTGGTCGCCCCCGGTTATTTGGAGGGCCTCGCAAACGAGCCGGACGGCAAGTGGCTCATCACGGCGGCGATCGCCGGCCAGCTCCTGGGCTATTACTTCATTCGCCGGATCATCCGAATCAAGGTCTGAGTATCCACCATGGCTGTTTTGATCTCATTCGCATTGTTCGCCGCTCTGATGGTGGCCATCTCCATTTATGGTTACCGGCGCTACGCCAAACCCGGCCGTCTGTACGAGCAACTGGGCGGCCCGACCGCGATGACCACTCCGATTATCGAGGAACTGCCGGGCGAGCAGCCCCATTTCGCGGTGAACGTGATCGAGGAAATCGGCAAGTACGTTCCAACTTCCCCGCAAGACGCGGCGCTGGCGAGACGCGAGCTGATTGCCGCCGGATACCGGAACGAGAGCGCCGTCGCGATCCTGTTCGGCCTGAAAATCGTTCTGTGCGCCGCGCTGGTGATTCTGGGCTTCCTGTTCCGCGCACAGGTGACGTCCAATCCCGTGCTCGGACTGGTCCTGGTGGCCGCGGCCGGATTCGTCGGCTACTTCGGGCCCAACTTTTATCTGGACCATTTGGTGGACCAGAGGCAGGAAGCGCTGCGGCTATCCTTGCCCGACGCGCTCGACTTGCTGGTGATTAGCGTAGAGGCCGGTCTGGGGCTGGATCAAGCCATTCAGTATGTCGCCCGGGAGCTGAGCATCGCGCACCAGGCCCTGGCCGAGGAGCTCGGTCTCTTGCACCTGGAAATCCGCGCCGGAAAACGGCGGGCAGAGGCGCTGCGAAATCTGGCTGACCGCACCGGCGAGCGCGAGCTGCGCAAACTGGTGGCCGTTTTGATTCAAACCGATAAGTTCGGCACCAGCATGGCCGAATCGCTGCGCACGCATTCCGATTTCATGCGCGTGCGCCGCCGGCAGGAGGCCGAGGAGCGCGCCGGGAAGGTGGGGGTCAAGCTGGTGTTTCCGATTTTCTTCTTTATCCTGCCGTCGATGCTGTTAGTGGCGGCCGGTCCGGGTCTTTTGCAGGTGTTCAAGCATTTGTTCCCGATCATGCGTCAGTTTAAGGGGTAGGCAGAAAGTAAAACAATTAGAAAGGAAAATGTTTCGTCATGGATAACACAATGCTTTCAACGGCCCTGTGGGTTGCGGCCGCGCTGATTCTGGTTCTGTATATCATGCGACGCCGCAAGCGCCGGTCGCTGCGCTAGTGACCGCTACCGCTACTCAAGAAAAACTCGAGACGCTTCAGAATCCCGACGGCGGATGGCCGTACAACCGCGGAAGATCCTGGACAGAGCCCACGGTGTTCGCCCTGCTGGCGCTCTCGTGCGAAACTGCGGTCTCTTCTGAGGCGGCGAACAAGGCCGTCCGGTGGTTGAGGACGATGCAGCGCGCCGACGGCGGCTTTGCGCCCAGACCGGGAGTCGAGGAGAGCACCTGGGTGACCGCGCTGGTGTTGCTTCTGCCGCCCAGTTTGCTCGCACGGCTGAACGCGGCCGGGGCGCTGGGCTGGATCTTGTCGCAGACTGGCCGGGAGTCTAGCTGGTTGCAACGGATGAGGGTCGCGATGCTGAGCGGGCAAGTGCACCGCAGCGGTTCCGAAGGTTGGCCCTGGTTTCCCGAGACGGCGGCGTGGGTGGCGCCCACGGCGTTCGCGATCCTGGCGCTACGTGAGGCGCAAAAGCGCGATCCGCGCCACGAGATCCACGAGCGAGCGCGAAGCGGCCAGGAGTTCTTGATGTCGCGAATGTGCGCCGACGGAGGCTGGAATCACGGCTCCTCCAAGGCGCTAGGCTACGATGGACCTTCCTATCCGGAGACGACCGGTCTAGCGCTGCTGGCGCTGCGAGATCTAAAGGACGCGCGATTGGATCGGTCTCTGGAACGCGCCGCGCGGCATCTCGAGAGCTGCCAATCGTCGGAAGCGGCCAGTTGGCTGCAATTGGGACTGCTGGCGCACGGCCGCGGGGTGCTGAGTTCCAGTTCTGCCAAGCGCTCGGGCGTCCAACAAGTCGCGCTTGGAACGATCCTCGAACATGCGCTCCGCGGCGGCGGCGTGTTTGTGTCCTGACCTTTCCCATGCGGCCCCACACCATAACGCGCCGGAATCTGCTGGCTGGAGCATCGTTGGCGATGGCCGCGTCTTCCTGCTCGCGTCGCCTCGCACCGGCTCGCGCAACGGTTTCAATCCTGCGGCAACCAGTCTACGACCAAACCATCTACGATACGGTGCGCCGGCTCCTCGCAATTCACAAGCTCGACGTTCGCGGGAAGCGTGTCGTTCTCAAGCCAAATCTGGTGGAGTTCGATTCGTGCACCACCATCAACACTCACCCCATGCTGGTTCACGCGGCTTTGGAAGCTTTCCGGGAGTTGGGCGCGACTGTGCGCATCGCCGAGGGCCCCGGGCACCGCCGAATCACTCTGGATCTGGCCGACGCGGCTGGATACTTTCACACCATTCCTTCGTTTGAAGACTTGTTCACGGATTTGAATCTTGACGAGGTCGCGATGGTTCGCCTGAGGCGGCCGGCATCCAAGCTGCGCAAGCTTTACTTGCCGCATACTGCGCTAGGCGCGGATCTGCTGGTCTCCATGCCCAAAATGAAGACGCACCATTGGGTGGGCGCAACGCTCAGCATGAAGAATTTCTTTGGCCTGGTTCCGGGTGGTGTGTACGGGTGGCCGAAGAATGTATTGCACTGGGCGGGAATCGACGAATCGATCGCGGATCTGCACCAGGTTTTCCCAAGTACGTTCGCCATCGTGGACGGCGTCGACGGTATGGAGGGCAACGGGCCGATTCAGGGAACGCCGAAGCATGCCGGCGTGCTGGTGGCGGGTCGTAATCTGCCCGCGGTGGATGCGACCTGCTGCCGGATCATGGGGATCGACCCGGCCAAGATCGGCTATCTTCGCTTGAGCGCCGGGAGTGACGCGGTGGCGGAAGCAAGGATCTTGCAACAGGGCGAATCCGTGCGTTCGGTGCGGACCGATTTTCAGTTGCTGCCTGAATTTCAATCTTTACGGTGGAACGAGTCATGACGCTGGCCGAGGCTCCGACGCTGGTGGACCGGCGAACTCGGGTATGGGCGCACAGGCAAATCGCCTACTTCGCCACCGCCGCGCTGCTCGTTCTCCCCTGCGTATGGCTGCCGGATATCCAGGCGAGCGACCTTGGAAGCCACCTGTATAACGCCTGGCTCTCGAATCGAGCGGCGGCGGGAGAGCTGCCGGGACTCTATCTCGTCCCGCAGTACACCAACGTCCTGTTCGATATTCTGCTGAGCTGGCTGCTCAAGAGCTTCGGCGCGGTTGCGGCTGAGCGCATCGGGGTGATCGCCGCGGTCGAGATCTTTTTCTGGGGCTGCTTCGCTCTGGTATCGGCCGTGCGAGGCCGGGCCGCGTGGGCGCGCGCGCCAATGCTGGTGTTGCTCACTTTCGGCGCCGTGTTTCGAATGGGCTTCTTCAACTTCTATATATCCGTCGGGATTTGCTGTCTGGCGATAGCGCTGATTTGGAGCGGCGTGCGCCGTTGGCTTGCGATTCCGCTGTTGCTAGTGGCAGCCACAGCGCATTTTCTGCCTTGCTTGTGGGCAGCGCTCGCCATCGCCTATGTCTTGACCGCGCGCCGGCTCAGTCCAGCCCAGCGTTGGTGGCTGCTAACCGGCGGACTCATTGCGATCGGCGGGTTGGCGGCATTGATCGCCGCGAGGCTGCCGTCGGTGTGGGTA
This sequence comes from Bryobacteraceae bacterium, assembly GCA_035501355.1. Classification (GTDB taxonomy): domain Bacteria; phylum Acidobacteriota; class Terriglobia; order Bryobacterales; family Bryobacteraceae; genus Palsa-89. Next base: position 26,003 of record DATJWJ010000147.1, read on the forward strand.
CATGGCGTACGCATCGAGTCGTTCTTTGGAGCCGATCAGGTGCTCACTTTCGGAGCGAAATACAACATCCTGGCGGCGGCTCTGCTGTGCTGGTTCGTCATATTCTTGGTGCGCCGTCTTGAATCGGATGATAGACCCTGGGCCGATCCCGTGTTCCATTTGTGGATCTTGCTGGGCGCCGCCACGATCTTGTTACCGGATACGATTTGGATGCCCTGGTACACCGGCGGCCTTGCCTATATCGGACTCCGGCTCTCGTTATTGTCCGCGATTCTGTTGTGTGCAGCGGTCGCGAGAGTTGCGTCGAAGCCCGTTGAAACGGCTGGGCTGACGCTGCTACTCGTGATCTTCCTGTCGTTCAGCTATGTCGATGAGCGCCAGCTCAACCATGTCGAACAGGAAATGAGCGATGCTATCGCAACCTTGCCGCCCTCCGCCCGCGTCATCTCCGCCGTTAAGGATTCCCGCCTGTACATTCCAGCGCTGGAACATGTGGCTGCCCGCCTCTGCATCGGCCGCTGCTTCGACTTCGCCGATTATGAGCCCACCACCGCGCAATTTCGGCTGCGTGCGCGCCCTGGAAATTCCTTCACGCTAACGGAACTCAGCGATATCGACAACCTGGAGCATCACCAGCTCGCGTTTCGCGGAGCACCGGTCGCGGTTTATCGCCTGTCTTATTGCCCCAACCAGCCGAAGATCTGTGTCGATCGCCTGTCGGCCGGTCAGCAAGTCGTTAAAGAAGACATCCCGCAAAATCAGAGCTTGCGCCTTATGGGCAGCAGGCGCGGTCCCACAAAGACCAGCGCGAGCGTGCCCCAGCTTATGACAAACAAAATTGGCCAGCCTGCCGGGCGATAGTCGAACTGAATCGTGCTCTTTCCCGCCGGTACGCGAACCGCGCGAAAAATGAAATCTCCTCCGAACACCTCAGTGGGCTGTCCATTCACTTCCGCCCTCCATCCCTGAGACCAGCGGTCCGTTACCAGCAGCCAGCCGGCCTGCGGGCAAGATACCTCCAGGTCCAACGCATTGGGCGTATAGCGAATTACCGTGGTGTTCACTCGTTGCGCAGCCGGCAACCTGGAGATCTCGTTCACACCGTCTCGATCGGCGGTGGTCTCACGCGCCCGCTCGCGGATCTTCGCCATCTCCAACCGAGGATGCGCGACCAGCACCGGAGCACCCAGCGCTTCGCTCCGCTTCACGAACGCGGCATAGAAAGGATCCGTCGGGCTGACGACGGCCGCGTCGGTGGAAAACCAAATGCGACTAGCGCCGGTGGCCAGATCCACAAGCACCGGGTGCTCTTTGAAGTCCCTGTGGACGCGGTTGCTCAACGTGGCGTAATTGAATAACGTGGCCACCTTCAGGGGAACGTTCTCATTGTGGTTTGCGATCCCATTCCAATCGGGATCGGTGCAGACACTCCACCAGGCCGGGCAGCTTCCATCGATCCACGCCGGTGGACGCGCATCCCGCTGTAGTCCATTCGGACCGAGATCCAGACTTGATCTATGATTCCGGTCGACCCGCGTCCAAATCTGGCGTTCCAGACCCGTGGAATAGACCGTAGGGCTCGCAAGGCGGATTGTGAAGCCAGCGTCCAAGATCGCCAGTATTCCGGCTAGGATTGGTAACAATTTTCGAGAACCCGGTCGAAATAGTAAAAGCGCGGCGACGCCTATGGATCCGAGCCAAACGCACGCGAGAGCAGTGTTCGCCGTAGCAAGCCGATTCTCAATGTTCCTAGTGTGGACCTGGTGAATCACAACGTAGTAAGAGGTCGTGGCAATGACGGCGACAAAGAGCGCGGCGAATAGAAAATGTTTCCAGATGCGAGTGCCAGTGTCCTTGATTGCAGTTTGCAGATCCTTCGCGGCCAGAAGCGCAAGCAGCATAAAACAGAACATGGCATAGACGCGAAACATGGCCGGATTTCGAAAATAACGCATGGGAGGGAAGTAGTCATACAACCAGCCGCGGACGGGTAGTTGATTTCCCAGTGCGCAGGCTAGGAAAAACGCAGCCACAGCGAGTAGCCACCACCGCCATGAAACCCGGGGCTGGTTGATGATCGCCACCAGACTAAGTATGGATATCAAAGCTCCCAGGTAAATGTTCGTTAGGGAAATATCAGTACGGGGCCATAGTTTAGAATTGTCGTCACCAAACTTGAGGGTCGTCAAATACGGGCTAGCGAACGTGCTCAGGGCGCCGGCCTGGAGCACACCCTCTCCAATCGCTTGGTCTCGAGGCCGCACTCCAATCCCCCGGATTGCGGTGTTGGCGATGCCACGATCGCTGTATCCGGTGCCTCCTTCAGAGAAGAAAGCAATGTAGCTGGGTGCAAGAATCAGCAGTCCCACGCATAGGATCAGCGCCAGGGCTGCGAGTCCGAAGGATAACCTTGACCACAAGACGGCAGCCGAGAAAGTCGCTGGCGAGGCCGGTTTGCCTCTGGGGCTGAACCAACACCATCCCAGCATCCATAGGAATAAGAAGCCGCCACTCAGGATCGTCAGCGCTGGATAGCCGCCGAGGGCGGACAGGCCCCACAGAGCGCCTGCTTCGACAGCGGGCCTCAGCGCGCGGGCTTCCAGTGCCGCGTCAATCCGCCAAAGAATCCAGGGCAGAAATGAGATCGAGTAGAGCGAACTGGTGTGTTCCGCCTGGCCGGTATAAAAGCCGCAAAAAGCAAAGCCTAAAGCGACTGCGAATCCTGCCCAGGGTGGAGCCCGCAAATGGCGAGCCAGCAACAAAAGGCCGAGAGGTCCCAAGAACCAGATTAAGAGCCAGTACGCACGAAATCCCGCCCCAGTGCCGCCCATGATCGCGCCAACGAGTATGGCGATGGGCGAGGCAACCCCAAGCTCAGGCTCGGCATAGTCAGGGGCGCCCCCGCTGACCCACGGATTCCACAGAACGATCCGACCAGCTCGAGCATGGTCCGCGATCAGCGTGAAGGAAGGCGCAAAGAGTTCTTCTGCATCCCATATAGGAGCTCCGCTTCCATTCACGATCTGTAGATTGCAGATCATGAACACGACAGCGAGCAGGAGCGCCGCCAGGAACCAATCGCGATCCTTTGGCTTACTTTCGGGTTGTTGGTTTGCTCGGCCGGTGCTCATGGGGCGAACTAAGCGCTGTGCTGTTTTCTCAGCGTGTAAACACCGTAAGCGGTCTTGGTTACGAACATGCCGAACTGGCCGGCCAGGCCGGCGAGATCCCCATCACTTGGCGCCCACCCTCCTTCCGGTGAGCAGTTCAGACTTTCTCGCGCTGTAATGATCGAACCGGCTGGGGCAAGAAGTTCAACATAGTTCTGCGCCAGTGCCTTCCAATGCCGCTGGCAGCACGGTTCGCTCGCCAAACTGCTATCAACGATGACGTCGTAGGCATCCAGCGGCAGGTGGGTCCGGAGCTCCTCGCTGTACTTGTTGCAAACCACCGGCCGATAGTTTCCGAAACCGAGGCCGACAGCTCTTGCTTGTTCCGTCTCTTCCATTGTTACTCCCGTGATATGCCGGCAAGACGATGCAATCCGCGTTGCCAGCCTGGAATTCCCGATGCCGACGTGCAGAAGATCGCAGTTCAAGAGCGAAGATTTCTTGAGCTCCGCTTCCAGCAGTAGCTCGTCAATTGTGACAGGACGCTTATCGGAGTCGCGAGGTTTTGGGCGAGGCGCGCTGTCTCGGTTGCCGCAGTCTGGCGGGCCGGACAGAGAGATCTGACTGAAAGCTGCGATGGTTCGGGCCTCGTGAGCTGCAACCTCGGGATTCGCCTCAGTGACTTTGTCGGCTGCCCATGCCGCATCGGAACAATATGTTCCTAGAAACAAACCGTTGCTGTAATTGCGGCAGCACTTGAGAAAATTTAGCCGATCGGACCGGCCGCCGGAGCCATGCAACGCTCGCCGATCGTCAGCATGAGTCAGATGCAGGGCCGCTCCCCTCTGATCCCTCTTCAGCCGGAGCGCGTATTGCAGGCGAATCAAGATGTCATCGTCTTCCCATCCCCAGGTTTCAAGATTCGAGTTGTAACCTTGGACCTCGAGAAGATCGGACTTCTTAGCGAGAAGAATTCCCGGACCGGCCCGCATGTTGCCGCCTGCATTTCGACGGCTCGCCTGATAGTGAATCGTAGTGCCGTCCGGAAAAGTAAACTCCAGAATGGCGGTGTTCACTAACGCAGCCCCAACACTGCCCGCAACCGCAAGCGGGTTCCCAGCGGATCTCGCAGGCTGTGATTCATGAACCCACTCGACGGTTACGAAGGATCGATCGCCCATCGGCCCGCTTCGAACGGCGAGCCCATCATCCAACAACACGATATCGGCGTCCAGCGTAAGCACGATATCGGACTTGCTATGCGAGATGCCGATATTCAAAGCCAGGGACTTATTGAAGCGCGCAGCGGAAATATCCAATTGACGGACGCCGGCGGCTTCCGATGAAGCAATCAGTTCACGCAAGCGCCCGCTGTCGCCGCCGCAGTTGAGCACCAGCACTTCTGCCGCTTGTCCGCGGAAGAACGGCGCGTTCGCGGCGAGAGTCAGCCGCAGTTCGTCGCGCTCGAACCACGGGATTAAGACGGAAAGTCCCGGCTTATCACTCATCACGTATCTCCCAGCGCGACGTTTCGAAGAGATACCGTGACCGCAGTCTCCTGGATTTGGCGCAACAAGGAAAGGAGATGCACTTTATCCGAACGACACCTGAGACAGCGGGGATGCAGCACGATACCGGCGTGTCCGTCCAGGGTGTATTGCGCCGCCAGCTTGAGCCTCACTCGCTCTAGACTGAGGGCGCGGCCGTTCTCCCAATCCCATACATCCACTCCAGCACGTCTGACGGGCACTGGCGCACCGGGAACGAAGTTAGTGGAAAGGCAGGAGACGAATGCACCGCCCAGAGAATGCCAGGCCGCTGGCAGCCAGGACGGCAGGGCATCAAAGGGCGCGGAGAATCCGCCGCTGAAGCGATTCGGGAACGTCGTCTCAAGCTTTTGTTTGCCCGAGGCGATCATGTGGAGCTCATCCAGCGTGGGTGCCGCGCTCTCGGGAGCGAATTCGCACCGCCGGCCGCCATCCGTGCTGCGCGGAACATGCGCATACCCGTGCTGCGAAACTTCAAACAGCCCGCCTGACGGATCAAAGCGGTCCAGGAGCGCCTGGTCGAACTGCATCAGGTACGGGACCACCTCCAAGGATGCGCGCAGCCCTCGCTCGGCCAGCAGCTCGAGCAGCCACGAGAGCGCGGGCTCTTCGGAGACCACGTCGTCGATGCGAATCACCAACGGCATTCCCTGTTTCACGCTGCTCACGCGGATCGCGCGCTTCTTCAACTTTGGCGTCACGCGCGTGATCGGCCGGCCGAGAATCAAGCGCCGCACTTCACTCGCCTCGGGCACCCCGGAGTGCTTGGCGACCATGCTGTCGGCAGTACGGCGATACTCGGCGCGCCACTCGGCATGAAACCAGAAGCTCTCGATGTTTGGCGGCACTAGGCCAAGCGATCTCAGGCGGTTCACTCGCTCGTCTACGGGTTCGGCGTACGTCGTGCCAATCAGCGGCATAAAGGGTGTGCCGCCGGCGAGACATTCCCAGGTCGTGTTGAAGCCCGCCCGGATCACGGCTCCTTTGGCAATCTTCAGGAGCGCCGGCATTTGCTCCTCGTCACGCACGATCTCGAATCGCGCAGGGATTGGGATGCGCGCCGGAAAGTACGGTCCGCGCACGAACAACAGCCGCACACGTGGTACGGCCGTCTCCAGAACATCGGCCACTTGCGAGGCCAGCCTCAGAAAACGAATGATGTCTTGGCCCTTCGAGTCAAGCACGTGCACGCCCCCGCCGCCCATGCTGAAGACGCACACCTCCTGATCGCCGGATAAATCGTAGCGCGCCCGCACTTTCTGGATCGCATCCTCAGTAGCCGTGCGGTAAACCGGACCGATAACGCGCCAATTTTTCCAGCCGGCCAATTGCCGGGTCTGGGGTCCATCATAGGGCCAGGTAGGAGAATCCGGCGAATCGCACAAAAGGAAGACCGAATAGATGCCCTTGTATTTCTCTTCCAGACGGACCAGATATTCGAACGAAGTTGGACGAACCAGGAGCGCACGGCGAATTGCAGGCGGCAATTGAATGGGCGCCGGGTGGGTATCTTCGACCACCACGGCCGGCAACGAAATACTGGCCATGGAATGCAGTTCGGAGGCTACGCGTTTTCGAACCTCATCCGTCGCGCCCCACAGCGAAGGCACCCCCCTGAATGGAAACTGCGCCAGTCCCGCGGGTTGGTATTCTCCGCCTGAAAAGATCACCGGCCGTTCGCCCACCGAAGCGAGCGCCTGGCTTACGACGGTGCTGCGGATAAGATGGCCCAGACCCTGACCGTTTATGGCGAGTACCACGACTGCCACGCTAGCTCCCAACCACTCCGCGGCGGCGGTCCAAAAGATCCTTCACAGCTCGAAGATACAGGCGGTGCTGGTTTTTGTTTAGGCGTTGAAAATTGCTGGCATGAATGCGGCGATAGACCACCGTCTCCGGCAGCATTGCGATGTTCATTCCCGCCAACATCGCGCGGCCGTACCAATCGAGAAAATCGCCCACCGGGCGCGCTTCGGAAAAAAGGCCGACGCGATCGAACGACCGGCGGCGGGCCAGCATGGCGCCCTGCAACAACCCGGGTAACGGCCGCAGCGGAACGGCCATGCGTCTGCGTTCCTCGGGCGGCATCTCGGGACTGAAAAAATTCAGTATGTGCCCGAAGACCAGATCGAGCGCCGGATCGCGCTCGAAGCAAGCCATCTGAAGTTCCAGCTTGTCAGGGCTCCACAAGTCGTCATGATCCAGAAAGGCCAGATACTCGCCGGCGGCCGCGCGTATGCCCGTATTCCGCGCCGCCGGATGTCCCCGCCGTTCCTGTTCGATCAGGCGGACTTCCTGAGCATAGCCGCGGACGATTTCCGCCGTGGAATCGCTGGAGCCGTCATCGACAACCAGGATTTCAAGCGGCCTGTGTCTCTGCGCGAGCACGCTGTCCAGCGTTGCGGCGATGTGCCGCTGCCCATTATGCGTCGGGATTACAACGCTGACCAGGCCGTCCATTGGCTGGCGCCTTCCGGATCGCCGATGTATTCCCGAAAATCAAACCGCCGCTTCTCGTTTCGATCGACTTGGCCCGATCGAATCCGGTCCACCCGCCGTTTCATCACCATGAGATGAGATCGCAAGTTGTTTCCGCGCGTGATATTGCCACCGTGGCGGCGATAGATAAACGACACCTCGTCGACGTTGATTTTGACGATGTCTTTCTCCCAGCAGCGGTACATCAGATCGTAGTCCTCTCCGAGAGGCATGCTTTCGTCCAGTCTGCCACACACCTCGAACACTTCGCGGCGGAACAGGCAGCTTTGAATATAGGGCATTCGATAGGGGCCGCTGATCCGGTCGCCAGAAAGCTGGCGCATGCGCCCCTGTGCGATGCCTGCTTCCGGATGGGCCACCAAAGCGGCGTGCAGGCGCGAGAGATGTCCCGGGGTCCACATATCGTCGATGTTGAGGAAAGCCAGAAACTCGCCGCGCGCCTCGCGGATGCCTCGATTGTATGCCGCGGCCGGTCCCTGGTGCGGCTGTCGAATATATCGCACGAAGGCCGGTGGTTTCAGCGGCGTGGGGGAACCATCATCCACCAGCAGGACTTCCTGGCCGGCGTACTGCTGCGCCTCGATCGATGCCAGTGCCGAATCCAGAAACTCCGCGCCGTTATACGCCGGAATCACAATGCTGATCACTACGTCCGGCTGCACAGCCAACTCACTACTCCGCCTCGATCGTTCGGTATCGTTTCACGCCGTCACCGCTCCTGAAGGCGGAGGCCACCCCTCCTCATCGACTTCGTGAATCGGATCCAGAAGGAGCAGACCTTCCAAGTCTTGGAAAGCTTCCAGGCTGGGCGCAACGAATGGCAGCCCGCGCTCATCTCCCGGAATCCGCAGGCGGCTCCGAGGTTGGCGCGTCTCTACCGGCGCGATCAATTCCTGCTTTTGAAGCTGCTCTAGAAATGGATCCAATGCCGCCAGGATCTCGCTGGACGTGGCCGCGTACCTGGTTGCGAGCGCTTCAGCCAGCTCAGCCGGCGT